>JAJYWM010000102.1 GCA_021791455.1 bacterium
CGAGGGGCACCCGCCGCGCCGACGGCCAAGCAACAAGAGGGATGTTGGGGCCGCGGAGGGTCGATGGTGCGCCCAGAGGGATTTGAACCCCCGCAAACCCAGATCCGTAGTCTGGTGCTGCCAGCTACGTGCCACTTTTGATCTCAGCAACAGCTTCGGATATGTGGAAAGTGGTGCATTGCAGCGCTTGACACTGTTAGCGTGATGCAGCCTCTGTAGCGCGCCAGATCCGTCCCCAACTGGTCGCGGTCACCGTTCAAGTGGTCAAAGACACAGAAGCTGGGCCCGAAGGACGTCCCATCGTGGACGAAGCCCTCTGCACGCACCTAAGTACTGCCGGACCGAACTCGATGCGGTTCCGGTGGCTTGGGGCATTGGGAGGGCTGCCACGGCGACACGCGACGCCGGTACCGCTCACCGCTGCGCGACGAGCGGGCTGCGGACACCCGTCAGCGGATCGCCGCCGCCGCGCTGGAGCTCGGTGCCGAGCACGGCTTCACCGCTACCTCGGTGGCCTCCATCGCAAAGCGTGCTGGTGTGTCGGCCCAGAGCGTCTACGCTGTCTACGGCACCAAGGGTGCAGTCCTCTCCGCGTTGCTCGCCCAACCCCTCTGCGGATCTGCGTGGCGGCACTGCCGTGGCGCTCAGGGTTGCCGCCCGGAGCGGCCAAGTCTCGTCCGACCCGACCCGTCGCCTGGTCTTCCTGCTGGTTGCCATGGAGCGACCAAGGTTCTATCTTGGTCCCGTGTCGGCCACGGAAACCCTGATCGGTGAGCCCGCTGAATACCGTCAAGTAGCTCCGCGACACCGGCCAGCACCCGGGGGCTGCTGCCCTGCGCAGGCGCGCGGACTCACGTTCATGGTGACGCCTCCGCAGGGGCAGTTTCGAAGCCGGTCCTCATCCCGAAAGTCCCCGGATTCCCATTTCGCGAGGGCGCCCGGCAGCTCGTCGCCTAGCTCGACACGCTGGTAGTGGCTGCAGTCCGCTCTGCCCTCGTCGTCGTGGACCGCGACGGGGTCATCCTGCTCTGGGCCGATTTTGCCGAGGAGCTTACTGGTCACGCGCCGGCCGCGGTGATCGGCCATAGCTTGGATGTGATTATCCCGCCGGACCGCCGGGAGAGTCACTGGCGTGGCTTTCGGGCGGCCATGGAGTCGGGCACAGCCCGTGCCGAGGGCAAGGGTGCCAGCGTCCAGATCCTCTGCGGGGACGGGAGCATCCGGCGATTCCCAGCTCGGTTCACGCTCGTTCGTGATGTCCTAGGCCGTACGGTGGGAGCAGCGGCGGCAATTGTCGAGCCTCAGCCCGACGATCCACCGCTCCACGAGCTATAGCCGGACAGCCGAAAGCCTCTGGTCCGCTCGGGGAGCTCCGTGAGAGGGACAGTTCAAGCTGGCGGCACGACGCGGGCGAGATTGATGAACTACACCAGTTTGCGATAGCGGGTGCTTGGGCGACGGTCCTGGGACATATGCCACGTGGTCAGGCCGGTGGGGGAAGTACTCTGTCAGCCTCCAATGAGGGGTGAAGCGAGGGAGGCACACGACTCGGATCTGGACCAATATCTCGCGCAGGCGTCTGGGCCGCACCCCCAGCCCCTCCTAGCCGCCAAAGCTTCTCCCTCCTGGCTGACCGGGCGCTGGGTCCCAACTTGAGTGCTCCCCCGGTAGTTTGCAGGTGGCCATGGTGCGCAAGCGCAGTGCCAAGGTGAGCGCCAGCAGAGCGATGGAGGCGAGAGCAATCACGCCGCGGAGAGGGGCGAGGAACGAGAGGATCCCGGCAGCGCCGAAGATTGGGATCGCGATCGGGTTGCAGACTGGGCAGGCCATAGCGACCGTGCCCGCAAAGCCCCCCACTCCGGTCTGCACCTTGTCCCGTCGGCGGATCCACCGACGGTCCCCGGTCGTAACGAAGGTGGCGACGATCAAGGCGATGAGCGGCGGGGACAAGGCGAGTGTGACCCAGTTCCACCAGGTTACCGGTACGACGCGGCCCATCGAGGCGCCTGGGAGCGTCTCTCCCACGACGCCCATCAGGACCAGCGCGATCAGATAGGCCTCAGCCGCAACCTTCCGCTGGCGGCGGGAGAAGAGGCGGAGCTGGGCGACGGGTACCGCCGCGAGAAGTGCGGAGGCGACCAAGTTGGCGGGTCGGACGGCATTGGCCCTTGCCGACGTGTCCCGTGCGGACGGACTGTCAGATTTGGATTGCATCGGTAACATGGTACACTATGTAGGTGGCAAAGCATACCACGGGCGTCGGCCGCGTGTTGGAGCACCTTCTTGAGGTGACTTCCCTGCTGAGCGAGGGAATGGAGGATGACGCGTCGGGACGGGGCCTGACTGTCGCCCGAGCCGGGGTTGTCTGGGTGCTACATAAGGAGGGGCCGCAGCGTCAGCGGGACCTTGCCGAGGCGCTGCGAGTCTCACCGTGCAACATCACGGGACTGGTTGACGGTCTTGAGGCCACCGGCTTCGTTGTCCGCGAGCCGCACCCTCACGACCGCAGGGCAACCGTCGTCAGGCTCACCGAACTGGGAACCGCAGTCGCTGATGCGCTCACGGCCGAGAAGGACGACTTCGCGCGCTTCCTATTCGAAGGAGTTAGCTCCGTTGACCTCACGAGCCTGGTGGGTATTCTCCAGCGCGTTCTCGATCGGCTCCGCAGCTCCGCCTACATCCGGGCCCGTGAGAGGGCTCTGGAACGCTGGGCGGAACGCCGGGCCGAGATCGAAGAGTCCCTTGTGACCGCGAAGCCACGCATCTCGCAGATGTCGTCCCGCTGATCCGCTGACGGCCCGGGCGGCAAGCCGATCCGCTGCGGTATTACCAGCCCCCGGGATCGTGGGGTTGCCTTCAGGACACCCGGGCGCTCCGCCGCGCCACCTTGCCGCAAGTACCCCCTCATCCCGCAACCTCCACTGTTCTGGGCGGGCCGACCGTTTGCTTCCGCTCTCCCACGACGTGTCCATGATGCCATGCCCTCGCGAAGGAACCATTGCTCTCGGGTGCGACTCTCGGCTGGAGCAATAACGAGTCTTGACAAGAGTTACTCCCGTGTGGTAGTGACTGTCATTGTTGTGGCTGGTATGAGCGAGGTCGGGCCGCCAGGCAGTCGCCGGTGGTTGGCGCTCGCGGCGGTGGTACTGGCGGTGCTCGCCGTCGGCATGGACCTGACAGTGCTGAGTGTCGCTTTGCCGACCCTGTCAGGTGCGCTCAGGGCATCGGAGACCGACCTCCAGTGGTTCTCGTCCGGCTACGCCCTGGTGCTTGCGGCGGCGATGCTCCCAGCGGGGCTGCTGGGCGATCGGTTTGGTCGCAGGCAGGTGATGCTGTGGTCACTCGGGCTGTTCGCCTTGGGCTCGGTGGCGTGCGCCGAGTCACGCACATCGGCAGAGTTCCTCTTCGCCCGCATGTTGCTCGGATTCGGCGGGGCTGGCGTAGTGGTGATGGCCATGTCCGCGCTGGCCGTGCTGTTCACCGAGGATGAGCGACCCAAGGCGGTCGGGGTGTGGGCGGCTGCGAACATGGTGGCCTTTCCCATCGGACCGATCCTCGGCGGCTGGCTACTCTCCCACTACTGGTGGGGGTGGGTGTTCTTGATGAACGTGCCGGCCGCGCTCATCGGCCTAGTCGCGGTGGCCGCGCTAGTCCCCGAGTCACGGGCTCCGCAGCCTCCGGGCTTCGACCTGCTCGGGATCGTGCTTTCCAGTGGGGGTCTAGTGGGGCTCACCTACGGGTTCATCGAGGCAGGGGAGTATGGGTGGGG
>JAJYWM010000210.1 GCA_021791455.1 bacterium
GCCAGGATTGCGCGCCAAGCCGTGGTGCCCGCCATCCGCAACGCCGGCGGAGAGGTGGTCGTCCTCGGTTGCCGGGACCGGCTGAGGGGAGACAAGATCGCGTCCACGCTCGCGATCGGGCAGGTGGTTGAGGGGTATCAGGCGGTCCTCGAAAGCGATATTGACTGCGTGTACGTTCCCTTGCCGAACTCTCTGCATTGCCAGTGGACGCTGGCGGCACTGGAGCATGGCCGCCACGTCTTGTGTGAAAAACCTCTGGCGCTGAGCCGTCGACAAGCGGACCAGATGACGGCCAAGGCGCGCTCCGCCGACTTGCTCCTCGGTGAGGCTCTGATGTATCGCCACCATCCGCGGTGGGCGGTGCTCACCTCCCTGTTGGGCTCAGGGAGGATCGGCGCCGTCCGCCAGATCTCGGGCAATTTCTCGTTCCCCCTGGCGCCCGGCTCGGACTACCGCTGGGAGGCGGAGCTGGGAGGTGGAGCCCTCTATGACGTGGGCTCCTATCTCGTCAGTGGCGCCCGCCTGCTGGCGGGGCGCGAGCCGGAGTCGGTGACTGCAGTCGCCAGTTTCCGCCACCTCGTGGATGAGAACGTGGCCTTCAGCATGCTGTTCCCGGGGGCCGTCGACTCGCCCCGCCTGGTCGCATCCCTGGCCTGCGGGTTCTCGTCGGCGGAGTCCCAGTGGCTGCGGATTGTCGGCACGGATGGAGAGATTGTGATCGATGAGCCGTTCACCGCTTGGCGCGGTGGTGAGGCGCCAATCCGCCTGCGGGCCAGGGCCGGGTGGGAGGAGATTCCATCCCCCGCCGCGGACCCCTACCTTGAAATGGTGCGGGCGTTCCACCGCTCCCTGGCCACCGGGGAGCCCTTTCCCACATCCGGCGAGGACGGGGCGGCAACCCTAGCCGTCCTCGACGCTCTCTTCGAGAGCCTGGGTGGGGGCGGCCACCCGGTCACGGTCGGAGTGGAGCCGGCCGGGGCGTCCTTCCCCAACCAGGGCGAGCCCTAGCTGGGCCGGCTTGGTCCTGGGGCTTGGCAGCCACCTCGTTCCCCCTCGGGTTCTCCGCTCGGCGCCATCCTCTGCCGGTGCGACGGGCTGCGATGTCAGCGGCGCCGCGATCAGGTGCCGACCTGGACCAGGCAGGAGGCGGTCAGCAGGTGCAGGGTCAGCAGCCCTGGGATCGATCCGGTCCCGGCCGCGGTGGTGGCGCAGCCGCTCAGGAGCCGGGGGCGGCCAAGCGTCTTTGGCCAGGAGACCTCGACTGCGCTCCCGGGCCTGGCGTCCTTAATTAGGGCCTTGAGCATTCGTCGTCGCGGCGAGTAGTCCATGGACGTCAATTTGCCCGGTGAGGAGCGGATGAAAGGCTGGGACAGCACCCTGAGCCATGCCTCGTCGATGTTCCCCTGGGCGTTGCTCACCCCCCATCCGTTGGGGTCCTCCCACTCCCACCAGGCCCAGCCCGCCAGATGCTGGTCCGAGAGCTCAATCTCGTCCTCCGCCCATCGGTCGGCGAGTCTGCCGTGGTGGGGAATCCCCATCTCGCCAACCCAGTAAGGGCCTGGAAGCTGGGCCGCCTCATGGACGGCCTCTCGCCACTCGCTGGCCAGCGGAGCGGGACTGCCGGTGAACGGGGCGCCCAGGATGCTGCCCGCGTAGAGGTGCGTGGAATACACAACATCCCGGGCTCGCAGTGGGCGGATGGCAGTCGGCAGTTCCCCAAACAGGTCCCCCTCCAGGATGAAGAGATGGTTCGGGTCCACCCGGGATATGGCCCTGATCCCCTGGGCATAGAAGGGCCACAGCAGGTGGGTGGCGAAGATCCCTGGAGGTATCGGAAGTGGGTGGGGCTCGTTGTAGAGGTCAAACCCGGCCACGTTGGAGTCATCGCGGAACATCCTGGCAACGATGGACCACGCCTGCCAGTACAGGGTCTGCCAGTTCGGGAAGAGCCAGAAGTAGGCCAGGGCGGCGTTGACCGCGGGAGAGAGGTGGCGCTGCCAGGCGGCGGGGAGGCCGGGAAGGTGCAGGTCCGGGATGCCGGGCACGTAGAGCCAGGCGGGAGCTCCGCTGCCCCCGAAGCCGACGCCGAAGTCCTCGGTGTGCATGTCCAAGACGGAGTAGAGGTCGTGGCTCGCGCACAGTGACACCATGGCCCGAATCCGGGCCAGATAGCTCTGGCTGAAATGCCCAGGCTCGGGCTCCAGCAGGGACCAGGAGATGGGGATGCGTACCACATCGAAACCCTGGTCCTCCATAATCTGCGCGTCTTGCCCGGTGAGCGCCGAGGGTAGAGGAGAGGAGCCGGTCTGCAGCAGCGAGCTGTCGTTGAAGCCCCTCAGGATGACGGACTGGCCGGCGAGGGTCGAGATCCTACCACCTCGCACCGCCAGCCATGGCAGGCCCCGGGCTGGCGGTCGGCGCGGTGTCACCCGCACCGTGAGGGCGGGCGCGGGAAGGGTGACCACCGCGATCAGGCCCAGTCCAGCCGCCAGGCAGCAGATGGCGGGCGAGAACCGGCTTCCGCTCTCCCTGCGGGTCGGGCGGCGAGGGAGGAGCATGGATCGGATTCTCCGGAAAAAGTGGGCGAAGGGTGGGTTCCGGCGCGCTAACCCCGTGCCTTCATTCCGCTCCAACGCCGCTCTTGGGTGCCCCGGAGAAGGCGATCACCCCTTCTTCGAAGCGTCCGGTGCGGGCGTTCACCACGACCATGTAGAGGTCGATGGTGCCCGGCGCCGGCAGGGTGCCGGACGCATCGGGGCTGGCTTGGAGAAGAACCACCCAACAGAGTTGCACTCCTGGGCCGAGAGGCCCGCCACCGGTGCTGCTCACGTCCGCCAGAAAAGCCTGCTTCACGGAGTCCTGGGAGCCTTGCCTGAGGGCGACCATGGCTGCCCGGTTCCTTGTCACCAGCGGTCGACCGGTGGGCTCGTTCACCACAACTCCGCTTCTGGCCATCAGGGAGACGGTGCTGGGGAGCAGGCCCAAACCGTTCTCAGATGGGCTGGGACTCAGCGCCAGCAGGCTCACCACGGCCACGATGCCTGCGGCCAGTGCCAGGGCCGTGCCGGCGAGGAGGCGGGATACAGAGTGGGGGCGGCGCGGATAGGGGCTCACTGGTCCAATATGATCGAGGCTTCGAGCATGGGGAGGCGCCTCCAAACTTCGGTTCCGTTTCGAGCCGTGCGGCCTGCGGTAGGGTAGGGGTAGCGGGCGGGCCGCGCTATCGCAGCCCCCGACCGGTTCAGAACGGAGGTTTCGAGAATACATGGCCAAGACCGTAGGAATTGACCTGGGTACCACCAACTCGGTGGTGGCTGTCATGGAGGCTGGGGAGCCTGTCGTCATCCCCAACACTGAAGGTGGGCGCACGACCCCCTCGGTGGTGGCGTTCACCAAGGACGGCAACCGTCTGGTCGGGCAGCTGGCTCGGCGCCAGGCGGCCGTCAACCCCGAGAACACCATCTACTCGATAAAGCGCTTCATGGGGCGTCTCTTCAACGAGGTGGAGGGAGAGCGGAAGATAGTGCCCTACAAGGTGGTCTCGGGCAAGGACGGCCGGGCCGAGGTAGCGGTCGAGGGGAGCAACTACACCCCAGAACAGATCTCGGCCATGATCCTGCAGAAGCTGAAGGGGGACGCCGAGGCGTACCTGGGTGAGAAGGTGACCGATGCGGTGATCACCGTGCCGGCCTATTTCAACGACGCCCAGCGGCAGGCGACCAAGAATGCCGGCCAGATCGCTGGATTGACGGTTCTGCGCATCATCAACGAGCCCACCGCGGCCGCCCTGGCCTACGGGCTGGACCGCAAGGAGTCTGAGAAGATCCTGGTGTTCGACCTCGGTGGCGGGACGTTCGACGTCTCCATCCTCGAGGTCGGTGAAGGGGTGTTCGAGGTGAAGTCGACCAATGGCGACACCCACCTGGGAGGCGACGACTACGATCGTCGCATCGTCGACTGGATGGCAGAGGAGTTCAAGCGGGACCAGGGGATCGATCTGAAGTCCGATCGCCAGGCGCTGCAGAGGCTCACCGAAGCCGCCGAGAAGGCGAAGATAGAGCTCTCCCAGCTGCAGGAGACCCAGATCAACCTGCCCTTCGTGACCGCTGATCAGAACGGTCCCAAGCACCTCGATCTGAAGTTGTCGCGGTCGAAGTTTGAGCAGCTCACGGCGGACCTGACGGACCGCTGCCGCGGGCCGTTCGAGAATGCGCTGAAGGACGCCAACATGCGGCTTGAGGATCTGGACGAGGTGATCCTGGTCGGTGGGTCCACCAGGATGCCAGTGATCCAAGAGCTGGTCAAGACCATGACCGGCAAGGAGCCTCACCGAGGAGTCAACCCCGACGAGGTGGTGGCGGTGGGGGCAGCCATTCAAGCGGGTGTGCTCAAGGGGGAGGTCAAGGACGTGCTGCTCCTGGATGTGACCCCGCTCTCTCTTGGGATCATGACCGAGGGTGAGGTCAACACCAAGCTGATCGAGCGCAACACGACCATTCCCACCAGCAAGAGCCAGGTCTTCTCCACGGCCGCGGACAACCAGCCGTCGGTGGAGATCGTGGTCCTTCAGGGCGAGCGGCCGATGGCCCGCGATAACAGGACCCTGGGGCGATTCATGCTTGACGGGATCCCGCCCGCCCCCAGGGGAATGCCGCAGGTGGAGGTCACCTTCGACATCGATGCCAACGGCATTCTCAACGTCACCGCCAAGGACCGCGGCACCGGGCGAGAGCAGAAGGTGACGATCACCGGATCCACCACCCTCCAGAAGGAGGAGGTGGAGCGCATGGTGAAGGAGGCCGAGGTCAACGCCGAGGACGACCGCCGCAAGGCGGAAGGAATCGCTCTGCGCAACCGTTGCGACTCGTTGGTCTACAGCTCGGAGAAGACCATGCGCGACCACGGAGACAAGATCAGCGCCGAACTCCGCGATGAGATAAGTCAGAAGATTGAGGCTCTGAAGTCGGCGGTGGCGGCCCAGGACACCAGTGACATGGAGAGCCGTGAGAAGGAGCTCTCGGCGGCCATCCAAAAGGTGGGTGAGGCCATTTACGCCAATGCGCCCGCCTCAACGCCCTCACCCGACGGCCAGCCTGCGGCGGCAGGAGAGGACATTCCTCCAGCCTCCGGCGGCGGCGGAGCAGGGGCGGATGGTGACGTGGTGGACGCCGAGTTCAAGGAAGTTTGAGGGGCCCACTGAGGCCTGGGGTTCTCATCGGGGGAGCCCTGGGCCTTGGGGCACTGGGCTACGCCGGGGCTCTGGGCTGGGCGCGCCGTCCGGCGTCGGCCAAGGTGTCCGAGCCTGAACTGGAGGCCCTGATCCGGGAGCGCCTCGAGCGCAGTGGAGCTTGTGGCCAACACCTGTATCTGGGCACGAGGTGGGGCCGCATACATGCCCTAGAGACCGGCCGGCGCGGCGACTGGGTGCTCTTCCTGCACGGATTGGGAGCCAGCGCCGCAAGTTATTCCCAACTGCTGGCTGAACTGTCCCACACCCACCGGGTCCTGGCCGTGGATCTCCCGGGCGCCGGCCTCAGCGACCCCGTCCGGTTTACTGGGCATCCTCGTGCTCCCTGGGTCGATGTGATCTCGGAGGTAGCCGCAGCCAGGAGCCTGGGGAGATTTCACCTGGTGGGTCACTCGATGGGCGGGCTTGCGGCTGGAGCCTATGCCGTGGAGCGTCCCGACTCCGTTGCGAGTCTGGTCATGCTGGCCCCGGTCGGGCTGGCGGAGTCTCCTCCGTTGACCTGGCTGGCCGCCTCCATACCGGGTTTGGCAGACCTGACGGCTGCCCTTGACCGTGGCGCGATGGAGCGCCAGTGGGCCAGGGGGGATGCTGACGTCCGCGGCCTGCCTGGTGGCCCAGTAGAGGTTGGCCCCGACCCTGACGGCTACCGGCTGCAGGTGAGTCGCCGCTTCGCTGGTGGCTCCGATATGAACGCCTTCGCCCGTCTCCTGGGACCGCTCGGATTTCACCCCGACTCCCATCTGCTCCCGGGGCTTGGGGTGATCGCCGGCCGGGTGACGGTCGTCTTCGGTGCCGATGATAGGAAGGTCGAACCGGCTGCGGCCCAAGCTCAGCTGGCCCACTACCCGGGGATCGAGCTCAGGGTGATCCCTGGGTGGGGACACCTGTTCCCCTTCCTACAACCGGAGCTGACGGCCGAAGTCCTGAAAGTCGCCTTCACCAAATCTCCCTCATCCGCCGGCGCCGCCTGAAACGACCTCGCACCGGCTGCGAGCCTGATCAGGCACGCCATCCATGGCGATGAGACCCCCATCGTCGGGTTTTGCGGTTTGTCAAAATGGACAGCAGCAGCAACACGTCGGGGAGGTTTTGTGAAGCCGACCAGACTCGGCCTGACGATCGGGCTCGGCGCCGGCGCGGTCGCCTCTGCGGGCTATGCGTCGGCGGTCAGCTTGGCCCGGCGGCCCCTGTCGCCTGTGGCCCCGGACTCCGCCATTGAGGAGGCCCTCGACTCGTGGCTGGCAGAGATTGGTGTGGTCGGGCGCCACCACTACGTGCCCAGCTCCGCCGGTCGAATCCATGCGCTCGAGGTCGGTCACGGCGATGCGCCGCTGATATTTCTCCACGGCCTCGGAGCCAGCGCCGGAGAGTATGCCGCGCTGCTGGCTCGCTTGGGCACCCACTTCCGGGTGCTTGGCATAGACCGGCCCGGTGGTGGACTCAGCGACCCGGTCCAGTTCCAGGGGCACCCGCGACGACCCTGGAACGAGGCGGTACTAGCCGTCGCGGATGAACTGGGGATCAAGCGTTTCGACTTGGTCGGCCATTCCCTCGGGGGCCTGGCCGCTGGCGGCCTCGCCATCGATCACCCGGACCGGGTGGAGCGCCTGGTCCTGCTTAGCCCGGTGGGGATCTCGTCCCGCCTACCCATGGTCTGGAGCCTCTCCATGCTGCCCGGCATCACCGACATCCTCACCGCCGCGGCGCGACTGGCGACGGCGCGCCAGAGTCGGGAGCAGGCCGTCGCAGTGCCCGCCGTGGGACCTGGGCCGGTGCGGGTCGGCCCGGATCTGGCCACGTACCGTCACCTGGTGGCAAGACGATTCTCAAAGGGCGGGGATCTCGAGACCATTCCTCGCTTGATGCGTCCGTTCGGGTTCAGGCCCGAGTCCCTGCTGCTGCCGGACCTGGACCGGCTGGCGTCGCGAACTCTGCTGCTGTGGGGCGACCACGACGAGCAGGTGGCTCTGGCGCCCGCCAGGGACGAACTCGGCAAGCACCCCAAGATCACCTTACGGGTTCTGGAGGGTGCGGGGCATCTGTTCCCCTTCGAGGATCCTCTGGCGACCGCATCTCTGATCCACGCCTGGTGCGGGTCGAGTGCTCGCTCGGGGCACGAGCTCGCTGGGAGCTGAGGCGACGGCCGGCGTCACCACTCAACCCATGGTAGGCGGCGGATGGGTGAAGCAACGCCAGCACAGCGGTGTGGCCGCTCACCCAGCGGTTCTTGGAGCACCACGCTCTTAGGTTGTCAGGCAGGTGTCTCAGGACCCGGTAGAGCGGGCTACCCACCATTTTGTGCACCACTATCGAGACCAGGAGGGCGAGGACGATGAAGACCAACAGGAGCCCCCAGCCGCGCAGGTGCCCACCGTTCTCCCACCAGCCGAACCGACTCGTGAACAGGTAGAGGGGTTTGTGCAGCAGATAGAGCTCGAAGGAACACTCCCCCAGGACAACCAGGAGGCCGGAGCAGGCCCAGGAGCGGATGCCCCTCAGGTCCTGGGTGGCAGCGGCCAGGATCAGCATTAGAAGCCCGGGGATCACCGCCAGGGCGACGAACGGCCGGTCGAGATAGTTGCCCGTGAGCACCGTGTAGGTGGTGAAGGCCACCGCGAGCGCGCCCAAGCCCGCGACGGCGAGTCCGATAGTTGCCCTCGGCCAGCGCACCCTGAGACCTAGCGTCACCATGCGTGCGAGCAGCATGCCCAGGAGGAACTCCAAGAGTCTGTATGGCGGAAATATGAAGAAGAGCCAGAAGTAGATGTTGGAGGGCATGTGCATGAGCGCTGCCGCGGTGGGGGCTCCCAGCTGCAGCAACACCGTGCCTGCGGCTGCGAGAGCAAGGGCCCGCCACCCGAACCGTCGTATTGGGATGATCAGAAAGGGGAAGCACAGATAGAAGAACAGCTCGCACGACAAGGACCAGCTGACTCCGTTGCCGCCGAAGTACCAGCTGCCGCGGGGGAGCCAGGCTTGAAAGAGGAGGAAGTTGGCAGCATGGCCCAGTGGGCCTGGTATGCGCTCCTGAGCGGCTATGACCGTGAACGCGAAGGCTGTAAGAAGCACCGTGAGGGGCCAGATACGCGCTACTCTGCTCCACCAAAACCGCGCTGGCCGAGGCTTTGGCTGCGACCAGCTGAGCACGAATCCCGAAAGCAGATAGAAGAAGGTGACTCCGGTGTAGCCGTAAGCCTCCGCGACATCCACTGTCGATGAGGAGGTGAAGTGGTAGCCCACATGCACCAGAACAACGCCCAGGGCGGCGAATACACGCAGCCCTGTGAGCCGACTCAGCCGCATCCTCCGTCTTGAAGACTCCGGCTTTAAGACCACGACCGGACCCAGCACCGCGTCGTCCGAGCTGGTCGTCGGGGCCTGAGTCACCAGTTCGGCTGCGGCAAGTCTCCCGTCAGCTGTCGGCGCTCTCTGGCGAGTGGGTGGTCATGGCACATGCCGACCTCCTCAAATTCAGATCGCTGATTTCGGTCCCGGGCCGTCGCCAACTCGCACCGGCCGCCGCGTGCTGGCGAGGAACTCCGCGCATCCTTGCACACCTAGCTTGGAGATGGTTCAGGAGACTCTCTGTATTTCCTGAGACGGGCTGAGCCCGGCTGCAACCGCCCCACGTGGTCCGCGGCTCAAGCGCTCGGAGATCAGGTGTCCGGCTCGGGTGCGGTCGATGGGCTCTCTCCGGATGACCCGCTGGGGGCCGATTCAGCCCGGGCGGGATGGGGTATACCGGACTTGAGCGAGGTCGTCGCTCGGGAGGTAGCAATGCGAATAGAACAGTTCACCCAACGCAGCCAGGAGGCCCTCGAGGCAGCAGCCCAGCTGGCCACGCGGTATCAGCACCCTGAGGTCGATCCTGAGCATCTTCTGCTGGCGCTCCTGGAGCAGCAGGACGGCTCAGTAGGCCCACTGCTCCGTCAGGTCGAGGCCGACCCGGTGGTGATCAAGGACAGGCTCGTCGCGGATCTTCAGAGCAGGCCCCGTCAGGAGGGCGCCAACCCGTCCCTGTCGCGGGACCTTGAGGACCTGCTGCGGCAGGCCTGGGATCAGATGGAAAAGCTCAAGGATGAGTACTGCAGTACCGAGCATCTTCTGCTGGCGCTGGCATCCCGCACCAATGGCCCCGCCGCCGGCATTCTGCGCAGCGCCGGGGTGGCACCGCAGAGGCTGCTCAGCGCACTTTCGGGGCTGCGCCAGGGGCAGCGGGTCACGGACCCCAACCCCGAGGCCAAGACCCAGGTGCTCGAGCGCTACGCGGTGGACCTCACCCAGCGTGCCCGAGAAGGAAAGCTGGACCCAGTGATCGGAAGGGATGAGGAGATCCGCCGCACCATGCAGGTTCTGGCTCGGCGGACCAAGAACAACCCGGTTCTTATCGGCGACCCGGGGGTGGGCAAGACCGCCATTGCCGAGGGGTTGGCTCAGCGGATCGCCAGTGGGGACGTGCCGGAGACCCTGAGGAACCGCCGGCTGGTGGCCCTTGACCTGGGGACCCTGGTGGCGGGAACCAAGTTTCGCGGGGAATTCGAGGACAGGCTCAAGGCCCTCCTCAAAGAGGTCACCGCGTCCGACGGGCGCATCATCTTGTTCATCGACGAGCTCCACACTCTGATCGGGGCTGGCGCCGCGGAGGGCTCGATGGACGCCAGCAACATGCTCAAGCCCGCCCTGGCCAGAGGAGAGCTTCGGGCCATCGGGGCCACCACCTTCGATGAGTACCGCAAGCACATCGAGAAGGACCCCGCATTGGAGCGGCGCTTCCAGCCAGTCTATGTGGGCGAGCCCAGCGTGGAGGACACGATCAGCATCCTGCGCGGCCTGCGGGAGCGCTATGAGGTTCACCACGGGGTGCGCATCAAGGACGCCGCCCTGGTGGCGGCGGCCGTGCTGTCGGCACGTTACATCTCGGGCCGGTTCCTGCCCGACAAGGCGATAGACCTGGTCGACGAAGCCGCCGCGCGACTGCGCATGGAGATCGACTCGATGCCTGTTGAGCTGGACACCGTCGAGCGCGAGGTCCGGCAGCTGGAGATCGAGCGGCAGGCTCTGCGCAAGGAGACCGACGCCGCCTCCAAGGAGAGGCTGCAGGCTCTGGAGAGGGAGCTGGCTGATCTCCAGGAGCAGGCGGTTGGGCTGCGCCAACGCTGGGAGTTGGAGAAGGCGCAGATAGGAGAGGTGCGCGCGATCAAGGAGGAGATCGAGCGCACGGCCTTCGAGGCCGAACGGGCGGAGAGAATGGCCGACTTCGGGAGAGCTGCCGAGCTTCGCTATGGCACGCTCACAGAGCTCAGGAAGCGGCTCGACCAGCAGCAGGCCAGGCTGTCGCAGGGCGACGCCGGGGAACCTCTGCTGAAGGAGGAGGTCGGAGAGGAGGACATCGCCGAGGTGGTATCGCGCTGGACGGGCATCCCGGTTCAGCGCATGCTCGAGGGCGAGGTCCACAAGCTGGTCGAGATGGAGGACCGGCTCCACGAGCGGGTGGTCGGGCAGGATGACGCGATCTCCGCCGTGGCCAGCGCTGTGCGTCTGGCTCGCGCTGGCCTCAACGATCCAAGGCGACCGCTGGGTTCGTTCATCTTTCTCGGGCCCACCGGTGTTGGCAAGACCGAGGTGGCACGCGCTCTGGCTGAGTTCCTCTTTGACAGCGAGGACGCGATGGTGCGGCTCGACATGAGCGAGTACATGGAGAAGCACTCGGTCGCGCGTCTGGTGGGGGCGCCGCCCGGCTATGTCGGCTACGAGGAGGGGGGGCACCTGACGGAGGCGGTGAGGCGGCGCCCCTATGCGGTCATTCTGCTGGACGAGATCGAGAAGGCACACCCGGACGTCTTCAACATCCTGCTCCAGCTCCTGGATGATGGGCGTTTGACCGATGGCAAGGGCAGGACGGTGGACTTCCGCAACTGTGTGGTGATCATGACCAGCAACCTCGGTAGTCCTGTGATCGCGGCACTCCCGGACCATCCCAGCGAAGACGCTGAAGCGTCAGCCCGGGAGGAGGTGATGGGCGAGCTGCGCCGCCATTTCCGCCCAGAGTTCCTCAACAGGGTCGATGACGTCATCCTCTTCCACCGCCTCGATCTCGCTCAGATTGAGCGCATTGTGACCATGCAGCTTCGCCAACTGGAGGCGAGATTGGAGGGCCGTCGGCTGGGGCTGAGGGTCATGCCGGGAGCCGTGCGGTGGCTGGCCGAGCAAGGCTACGACCCAGTGTATGGTGCCCGTCCATTGCGCAGGGTCCTTCAGCGTCAGTTGGGTGACCGGGTCGCCATGGGACTTCTCGACGGCACCTACCGGGACGGTGACACGGTGGTGGTGGACGTCGGCGCCGAGGGCCTGGAAATGCGCCGCGAGGAATCGCTGAGTGGTGCCCCGGACACGGGCTCATCTGAAACCACGACGCCGGCCTGGAAGGATGAGGAGGTGGTGGATGTCGAGGCGCAGGTGCTCTAGGCCCTGGAGCTCACCAGGCTGGGTCCGTCCGCTGCGCCCCCGCGCGCAGGGCTGAGAGGACGTCATCCGCCCTGGACACCAGCCCGGGCGAGATGCGTACTGACTCCACCCGGTTCTTGGCGACCACCAGCTCGCACTGGGTAGCCACCAGATGCTGCTTGACTGCAGGCTTGGAGTTGAACTCGGCGAGCGCCTTGCCGACGTGTTCGCGCAGCGCCCGGGGCGAAAGCTCGCCGGCGCTGATCTGGAATCCGGAAGAGCTGGGGCGGAGGCGGAACTGGTAGACCCGCCTCCCCGCCTTGGCGCAGGCCTCGCAGCGCCCGTGGGGCTCGTCGGGAACCTCAGGCCTCTTCAGGCATACGCGACACACCCTTGCAGTCTAGAGGGGATGGTCGGGGGCGGGAATGTCCGGCCCGGCGGCCAGAAACCGGGCGCCGGCTTGGGTCCGGGATCCCTCCTGTTACAACTGGTTGATGAGTCGGGCTTTCGTCGGCGAGCCGCGTCGAGGCCGGTTGAGGTGCAAACCGGAGCCGGACCCAGTTTTGCCAACTGTTCGCTCCGCCAAGCGGCTCGCGGTCGGGGCGGCGCTGGTCGCTGCCAGCGCCGCTCTGGGCGCTAGCGTCTCTCACGGAGCTCGAGCCGACTGGGTCGACCAAGTTGCGCTGAGGTGGCTACCGGCCGACGGGGCCTCCACTGGCTACGTCTGGCTGACCAGGATCGGGTCACCGCCTGTGCTCCTCGGCGGGCTCGTCGCAGTCGTGGCCATGGCCGCCATCCTGAAAGGCAGCAGAAGGGCTGCGGCATCGGTTGCGGGACCGATAGTCGCCGTCCTGATCAGCGACCTGATAGCCAAGCCGATCATTGATCGGCAGCTGGTTTCGGGCCACTTCGCCTATCCCTCCGGAACCGAGGTGGCGGTCGCGGCGGTGGCCATGGCCCTGGTCTTGGCGGCGCCGGCCCGGGGACGATGGTACGCCTCGACCGTGGCCGTCGCGGCTTGCGTGGGTGTCGGGGTTGGGGTGGTTGGGCTCAGGTGGCACTACCCGACGGATGTAATAGGCGGCATGCTCTTGGGCAGCGGGTGCGTCCTGATAGTGGATGCCGTTTTCCACCTCGTTGGGCCGCGCCATCGGCACTCGGGGGTACTTGGAGTTGAGGGACCGGATCCAAGGCTCACCGCTGCGGCGAAGTGAGCACATTCTCGACTTGGCCGCCACGTCAAGGACCGGGACGGTCGGGCCACGCCGGTTGTAGGACCGCAAGGGTCCACATCGGAAGCCACCACCGGCGCCGCGCTGACCCTGGGCCGTCTGACTGCCATGATCCCCGCCCGGCTCGCCAAGCAGAGACGAGCTCGGAACGGATTCCCGCCCCATACCGTCTGGCCCTTCACCGCCTGAGGCGGACGCCCCGAAGTCGATGGTGACCGAAGTCGATGCCCAGCACCTCGGCACCAACGCCCAGAGTGCGCGGGCAGAGCGGTGGATCCGAAGCCAGCCGATGACTCGTCCCAACCGATATGGGTCGAGGGTCCTCGGTGGAGGTTACGTCGATGCCGCTGTCGCCACCCGGGCTCTACTGGCGCTATTGGGGCTGCGCCAGCAGGTCCGCCAGGTCTGAGAGCGCCATCACGACCGTGGCCTGTCGCTCGGCCGGGATGGTTTGCAACCGTTCCTCGAGCAGGTCGGCACGAGCTCTGCGCAGCCGGTTAAGGAGCTTGACGCCCGTCGGTGTGGCTCTCACCAGGGCGGCCCGGCGATCCTCAGGATCAGGTTCGCGGAGCACCAGCTGCTCACCTTCCAGTCGCTGCAATTTTGGCGTGATGGTGGAGTTGTCGACCCCAAGCCAGCTGGCCAGATCCGACGGATGGCAGGGACCGCAGCTCACAAGACGCGCCAAGAGCCAGATCAGGGAGGCGGGGAGGGAGCACTTGGCTCGCTGCATGACCGTGGCCTCGATGTCGTGCCGCCGGGTCCATCCTGCCAACACCGTTATCGATTGGTCCAGCCTCTCGGCAGCCTCCCGACATGAATGGCGCTCGAGCTGGACGTCCGACCCCTGGGGGGAAGCGGGAACGTCCCCTTGGGAGACGGTTGGTTTCACCGGTCCGTGTCTTCGAACTGCATGGTTGCGGGACGTGGGTCAACTCCCGTCCTAGTCGGCTGTGGCATGGGTACGCCACCGGTCCCTGCAGGAGTCCTGACCAGCGGCGTCGGCTGGTCCTGGTGGACGTACTTTCCGCCCCGCAGAATGCTCGAGACCGCGGCCAGCAGACATGCGGCGATCGCGAAGTCAAACGCGGCCCTAAGCCCGGTCATGAATGGAGCTGAGATCAACTGGGGGAAGAATGCCCTACCGGTGAGGTATGCCACCTTGGCGTGGCTGAGATGGGGAAGGATCGGCCCCAGCAGCGTTGCCACCGGGTTGTAGCCGAGGAAGGCTGCAAACAGGCTGCCCACCGCCGGCAGATGTGCCACCTTCTGCGCATAGGCGCTCGGGACCCCCTGCGCGGTCAGCCCGTGGTAGAGAGCGTGGGGAAGGCTGGCGCTAAGGCCGATGATGATCAGGGTGAAGAAGATGCCGATGGACAGGACCATGGCCGAGTTCTGGAAGGTGGCGGCCATACCCGCTCCCGCGCCTCGTTGCTCCGCCGGCAGGCTGTTCATTATGCCGGCCTGGTTCGGAGACGCGAAAAGTCCACTGGAGAGCCCGTAGGCGAACAGCAGAATTGCGAAGAGCACATAGTTGAAGTCAGCTGGCAGGAACTGGAAGAGTCCGAAGATCACGGCTGAACCGAAGACGCCCAGGGTCGCGAAGGTGCGGGAGCCGTATCGGTCCGAGAGAATCCCTGCCAGCGGCCCCGCAACCAGGAAGCCCACGGTCAACGGCAGAAGGTAGATGCCGGCCCAGAGCGGTGTTTGGGCGAAGCTGTAGCCGTGGCGGGGAAGCCAGATCCCCTGCAGCCAGATGATCAAGATGAACATCAGCCCGCCGCGGGCCAGGGATGCGAAGAGCCCGGCGGCATTGCCGGCGGCGAAGGCCCGGATCTTGAAGAGAGGGATCCGGAACATCGGCTGAGCGACCTTGGTCTCGATCCAGACGAAGATTCCCAGCCCGATCACGCCCCCGATCAGAGCCCCCAGGACCCAGGGGTTGGTCCAGCCCATGGTCTGCGTGCCGTAGGGAAGGATGCCGTAGGTGATGCCGACCAGGAGAGCGACGAGCCCGGCCGCGAAGAAGAGGTTGCCCCACCAGTCGATCCTGGATGGCAGGCGCAGTCCGGTGTCATGGAGCTTGAGGTAGGCCCAGACCGTTCCGAAGATGCCGAATGGCACCGAGACCAGGAACACGAGGTGCCACGAAACCGGTCCCAGAACGCCTCCCAGGACCAGCCCGATGAAGGAGCCGGCGATCGCCGCGACCATGTTTGTACCCAGCGCCAGACCGCGTTGGTTGGAGGGGAAGGCGTCGGTCAGGATGGCCGAAGAATTGGCCCACAGGAAAGCTCCTCCCACGCCCTGCAGAACCCGCATCACGATCAGGTAGATGGCAGCCTGGGAGCCCGTGAACCAGCACACCGAGAGGAGTACGGAGAACAAGGTGAACACGGCGAAGCCGAGGTTGTACATCCGGACGCGCCCATACATGTCCCCGATCCGTCCCAGGCTCACCACCAGGACCGCCGTCACCACCATGTAGCCCATCAGGAGCCAGAGGAAGTAGGGGGTGTTGCTGGTGGTCAGGGGGTTGAGCTTGATCCCCCGGAAGATGTCGGGCAGGGCGATCAACACAATCGAGGAGTTGATCGTGGCCATCAGGATGCCGAGCGTGGTGTTGGAGAGGGCTATCCACTTGTAGTGGGGACCAAGGGGCTTGCCCGTGGCACTCACCAATCCCGCCGCCGTTGTCCCTTCGCCCATGCCCTGGCATCCTCCTCAAGAGTTAGTTGGTTGGTACATACTAACTAAGCAAGTGCCGCAGACGCGCCCCGAGATCGCGCTTGCCGCCACCCGAGGTGGAACCCGCCGGATCGCACGGTCGCGAGCGGACCGTTCCCGGGGGGGCCTGGGGAGGTGGGAAACCAGCGTGTCCCGGGCATCTCAGGGGCGATGGGTGGCGGCTCTGCGTCCGCTCGGGTCCGCCACCAAGTTGATTCCGATCCGTGGCGACGAATTTTCTCCCGGGGAGATATATTTGAGGAGACATGCTTCAGGTGCAGGCTCCTCGCCGTGGCTGGCGTCGACATCAGCGCGTATTGCTGGGCGGACTCGGCGCCCTGATCATCATCGGGGGCGGGACGACCGGGATCGTGCTCGCGTCCAAGGCTGGCCCCCCGGTCAAGCCCCATGCCTCGGTGGTCATCCCCGGCAATACCTCTTCGGTCAGCCCCACCGCAACCATCGGAATCCAACTCAAGCATGCCCGGCTTCAGAGCGTGGTCGTCAAGACGGCAACCGGCGCCGTCCTCGGTGGGCGGGTGGTGGCAGGCGGTTGGGAACCGGCGGCTCCGATGCCATGGGCAACCAAGCTGCAGCTGACGCTGCGGGCCAAGGGCGGCAGCCCCGTCAAGTCGTTGGTGGAGACGGTCAGCTGGACGACAGCGCCACAGCCCCTCCCGGTGGAGTCCATAGGCCTCACGGTGTCCCCCAGCAATGGAGAGCAGGTGGGCATGGGGGCGACCTGGGTCATCCAGTTCTCCAAGCCGATTCCCGCATCCGATCAATCGGCGGTGATCCAGCATTTGAAGACCACGGAGTCGATCCCGGACACGGTGGGATGGCACTGGTGGTCCCCGACCGAGGTGGACGGCCGACCCGAGCAGTTCTGGCCAATGAACGAGCACGAGTCACTCTCGGTGAACCTCGATGGGATGGACATCGGCGGCTACCGAATTGTCGGTACGACCGCCAACAGCGAGTTCACAGTGGTCAATCAGTATCTCACCAAGGTGAGCGCCATCACCCATGAGATGCAGGACTACAACGGGTCGCAGCTGGTGAACACCCTGCCGGTCAGCCTTGGAATGCCTGGCTTCCCGACCATTTCCGGGACCTTGGTGGTCCTCTCCAAGACCCCTGTCGTGTTCATGAACTCAGCCACGATCGGCTATCCCGGGCTCTATGCTCAGGATGTCTATGACGACGTCGCGATCAGCACCGACGGGTATTACATGCACGCTGCCAATTGGGACGTCGCGGACCATGGGGTCGCCAACGTGTCCTATGGCTGCATCGAGCAGAACCCGGCCAACGCCGTCTGGTTCTACAACTGGTCGATCCCTGGTGACGTGGTCGAGGTGACGGGCACCCCGCTCCAGGCGACCTGGGCAGCCAACGGAGAAGGGGATTGGAACATCCCCTGGAGCGAGTACCAGACCTCATAGGTGATGCTCCTTCCGCCCGAGCATGTGGCGTACGGAAGATTGGCGGCGCTGAGGTGCAGGACTGGTCCGAGGTCGACCAACGGGAGGGACAAGTGATGGCGGCTCCGTTCTTTGGGTATCACATGCCCAACTTCACATTCCCTGGTATCCCCGCCGTCGACCTCTTCGAACACGTGGTGGAGCTCGCTGTGGCTGCCGAGGCCGCCGACTTCGACTTGGTCAGCGTGATGGACCACTTCTATCAGATACCGATGACCGGGCCGGAGACTGAGCCCATGCTGGAGGCCTATACGACCCTGGCCGCCTTGTCGCAGCGCACGACTCGGGTTCTGTTGGGAGCCCTGGTGACCGGGGTCACGTACCGCAACCCGGCCTTGCTGGCAAAGCAGGTCACCACCCTGGACACGCTGTCCCGGGGACGCGCCATTCTCGGCATCGGAGCGGCCTGGAATGAGGCCGAGCACGTGGGGTACGGGTTCGACTTTCCGCCCGTGGGCAGGCGAATGGACCGACTGGGCGAGGCCCTGATCATTGCCAGGGCCATGTTCACCGAAGAGCGCCCCACCTTTGAGGGCAAGTACTTCAGGATCCGACGGGCCCTGAACGTTCCCCGTCCCATCCAGGAGGATGGGCCAAGGATACTGATAGGGGGTGGAGGGGAGAAGCGAACCCTGAGACTGGTTGCGCGCTATGCCGATATCTCGAACTGGTTCGGATCCGTGGAGGACATGCGCCGCAAGGGCGCCATTCTGGAAGAGTACTGCCAGCAAGAGGGGCGCGACCCAAGCCGAATCCTGAGGACGGCGATGGCGCAGGTGCTCCTCATTCCCAACGAGCGAGACAGAGAGGCGGTGATCCGAGGGATCCCCAAGGAGAGGCTCCCCATGCTGGGCGATCCGGCTACGCCCGAGCAGGCGGCGCATAAGCTTGCGCCATACCTGGACGCCGGCATTCAGGGCTTCACGTTTGCCAACGCCAATCTGCACAACCAAGATCTGATCGGCGCCGCTGGCGAGTTGAAGCGCCTGCTGAGTTGATAGACCACGGCGCGGTCATGATTCCGGCCCCTGCGGCCCTCTGGTCACAGTGATGGTGGATCCGACTCAGGCTGCGGACTTTGCGTCCGAGCTTGCCGCCGGCTGTGGGCCACGGGCTCGGTCGCTGCCTTTAAAGCGGGATGTCTCCGCCTTCTTGGACAGGCTCTTGGGTCTGCTATTTCCCCAATTGGCTGAGGAGTCGGCCGGAACCAGGGACGAGATCGAAGCGCGTCTCCATCTGGTGCGGTGCGATCTGGTCAGGCTGCTGCTGCCCATGCAGGAGCGAGGCCAAGCTGAGGCAATGTCGTTCGAGTTCTCCGATGCCTTACCTGGCCTGTACACCCGGATAGTGCTCGATGCCAACGCGATAGTGGAGGGAGACCCGGCGGCGGAGAGTCTGGACGAGGTTGTGGCCGCCTACCCGGGGTTCTTGGCGACGGCGACCCACCGGGTCGCACACCATCTCCACCACCTTGGGATCCCTGTGTTGCCACGGTTGCTCTCCGAAGTTGCCCACACCAGGACCGGTATCGACATCCACCCGGGCGCATCCATTGGGCGTGCGTTCTGCATCGACCATGGGACCGGGGTTGTGGTCGGGGAGACGGCTGTGATCGGCGACGACGTGAAGATTTATCAGGGGGTCACGCTGGGAGCGCTCAGCGTGGCCAAGTCCGCCGCCGGCACCAAGCGCCATCCCACGATCGAGGACCGGGTCGTGGTGTACGCCAACGCCACCGTCCTGGGCGGGGACACGGTGGTCGGGCACGACAGCGTGGTCGGCGGCAACGTGTGGCTGACGGCAAGTGTGCCTCCTTACTCGCTGGTCTACCACAGCAGCCAGGTCAGGGTGCGAAGTGTGGCGGAGGCGCAGGAACCCATGGACTTTGTCATTTGAGGTGACCGCTGGCGATCGTTGGTGAACTGTTGACGTGGGAGTGGGAGCCGGAATGAGAGCGAACAGCATCCTGGAGACAATCGGCCGCACCCCCGAGGTGCGCGTGAATCACCTCTTCGATCCGAGGGTCGAGGTCTGGTTCAAGCAGGAACGAGTGAACCCGGGGGGGAGTATCAAGGACAGGATCGCCCTGGCGATGGTCGAGGATGCTGAGCGCATGGGAATCCTGTCGGCGGGGTCGGTGATCGTCGAGCCCACCTCCGGAAACACCGGGATCGGGCTGGCCCTGGTTGCCGCGGTGAAGGGGTATCGCCTGATCCTGGTGATGCCAGAGTCCTTCTCCGTCGAGCGGCGCAAGCTCATGGTCGGGTATGGAGCGCAATTGGAGCTGACTCCGCGTGAGCTCGGGATGCGGGGCGCGATCGCTCGCGCGGAGGAACTCGTGGCGGAGACAGAAGGGGCCTGGATGCCGATGCAGTTCGACAACCCCGCCAACGTTGAGGTGCACCGCCGCACCACTGCTCAGGAGATTGTCGGCGACTTTCCAGAGGGGCTGGACTACCTGGTCACCGGGGTTGGAACCGGTGGGCACATCACCGGCTGCGCGGAGGTGCTCAAGGAGACCTGGCCGAGACTGAAGGTGTATGCGGTGGAGCCCACGCTATCGCCGGTGCTTTCCGGAGGCAAGCACTCACCCCACCCAATTCAGGGAATCGGTGCCGGGTTCGTCCCTGGGGTCATGCGCACCGACCTGTTGGACGGGGTGCTGCAGGTGGATCCCAAGGATGCTTTCGACTACGCGCGGCGCGCGGCGCGAGAGGAGGGGGTCATGATTGGGATCTCCTCGGGAGCTTCGCTGGCAGCGGTCGCCTCCTTGGTGCCAGAGATGACCGACGGGGCCAGGGTGTTGACGTTCACCTACGACAGCGGCGAACGCTACCTGTCCGTGGAGCAGCTCTTCGGTTAGGCGCCTGGGCATGGCGGCGGGCTTTTTGGGCCCGAGCGGGCGCTTCTGGGTGGCGGGGTTCTCGACTGCGTTCCAGACCGTGCCCACCCCGGTGGCTCCCTAGCCGGCGTTGCGGGTTGCTTCCTGCCGGTGCCCGTCGCCACATCGGGTCATGAGGCGACCACTGGACCTGCCGTTTGTGGGCGGGCACGGCGGGGCCGGGCCAGCGCGGCCGTCGAAGCGCTGGTATACCATGGATCCGCAAGCAGCTGGAGCTAGGCCGAGCCAGCTTCAGTGACCATCGGGCACTCTTCGGCGGTTTCACGCTCGTGGGTACCTGGGCATGTGGGTTCGGGCCAGCTGCACCCCTTTCGACTCGATTCGGGCGGTCGTGTTTGGCGGTGAATTGACAGGGGAGCCCCGCGGGTCGGATCGGTTGATGGCTTAAGGGTTCACCCGCTCAGGATGGGAGGCAGGGAGTGACTTTGATCAAGAGCGGCAAGCCTGTGACGGTACCGGGGATGGTGCTGACGGACCACGAGCTACAGGTTCCGCTCGACCACTCACGCCCAAGCGGTCCCACGATATCGGTGTTCGCCCGCGAGGTCGCCGGCCCCTGCGGGCGTGATCTCCCGTTCTTGGTGTACTTCGAGGGTGGGCCGGGCCACGAAAGCATCCGACCGACGCGCCATCCATGGTCGCCGGGGTGGTTGGAGCGTGCTCTGGAGGAATTCCGAGTTCTCCTGGTGGATCAGAGGGGTACCGGTCGGTCCACTCCGGTTGCCGATCTCGCTGGACTCGCTCCGGAGGACCAGGCCAACTACCTGACCCACTTCCGAGCCGACTCCATAGTGCGCGACGCAGAGCTGTTGAGGCAGGGACTGGGAGTTGACACCTGGAGCGTCCTCGGCCAGTCCTTCGGCGGGTTCTGCGTGCTGACCTATCTATCGCAGGCCCCCCGCGGGCTTCGGGAAGCGATCTTCACCGGTGGCCTGCCGCCGCTGCGGCGCCCCGCCGAGGAGGTCTATCGGGCCACCTATGAGCGCATGAGGGAGCGCAACCGGCGCTACTACGCGGCGTATCCAAAGGACCGGGCTCTGGTCCTGGAACTGTTTCGATACTTCCGCTCACATGAGGTGTATCTGCCCAGTGGAGATCGCCTGACTCCGCGCCGGCTGCGTCAGCTTGGGATCCTCCTGGGGATGAGCGACGGCCGGGAGCGCCTTCATTACATGTTGGAACGCGACCCGGACTCGTTGGGATTCCGGCACGACGTCGAGTCAGCGCTGAGCTTTGCCCGCAACCCCCTCTATGCGGTGATCCACGAGGCCTGCTACGCAGATGGGACCGTGACCGGTTGGGCCGCCCAGCGGACGATGCCGGAAGACTTCCTGGAGCACGAGGAACTCTTCACCGGTGAGCACGTGTTTCCCTGGATGTTCGAAGACTACTCCTCTCTGCAACCTCTGCGGCAGGCGGCCCAGCTCCTCTCCCAAGTTGCTTGGCCCAGGCTGTACGACGAAGCGACCCTCAAATCCAACTCCGTCCCATGCGCCGCCGCCATCTTCGCCGAGGACGCCTATGTGGAGCGGAGCTTTTCCGAGGAGACGGCGGCCGCTGTGAGGGGGCTGCGGCCGTGGATCACCAACGAATATCAGCACAATGCGCTGGCCTGCGATGGACCGAGGGTCTTGGATAGGCTGCTCAGATTGGCCCGCGGTCTGGAGTGAGCGTTCCGCTCCGGCCGGGGCCGATCCGTACGGCGTTTGTGCTCGCCCGATGGGACAGGTGCCAAATCGATCAGCTCCCTGAGGAGGCAGCCGCCGTGGCATGCCTCTGGGGGTCGCGCGAGAGCAGGCTGCTCCGCGAACCTACGACAGGGCGTGCGTAGCACGGCCGTGAGTCGCCGGCCTGCCCATTCCCATCTGGCAGCCCGGGCCGGTCCGACTCTGCCGCCAAGGAGAGCCCGGGACTCTCCTGCGTTTGGGGCCCCCGACGGTCGGTGGTCCGCCTTTTGGCCGCGGCGACTCGCGGAGGACGGGAGCGCGGCACAGGCGGTGGGGTGTTGGACCGTGGGGCCCGAGCCTGCCGCAGGTCGGGCCGGCGTCCGCAGGTGTCTGGCGTGAAGAGGTGGCAGTGGCTCGGGCTGGCTGGCCTGCTGGTAGGGGCGGCCGCCTTCAGATCGACCCAGAACATGGCCCTGACCACCTTCGCCTTGCTGGCTCGGGAGCAGGTCGGGTTGGGGGCGGCTGTGATCGGGGCCATCGCCGCCGGTGCCGCGGTGGCAACCGTTGCGACCAACCTCGCCGTTGCGACCAGGGTACCTCCGCGCGCGAGCTCCCTGGCTGCGGCCCTTGGAAGCCTCCTGCTGGTCCCGGCGCTGATCCTCCTGGGCACCTCTCACCAGGTTGGCCAGCTGGCCGCCGGGGCGGTGCTTCTGGGGATCGGAGGTGGGATTGTGTTCCCCGCGTTGACGACCGCCATGGGCCAGGTGGCGCGGGAGAAGCGCGAGAGGTCACTGGCCCTGTTCACGCTCACCCTCAGTGGCAGCTTAGCGGTGGGGCCGCTCGTGGAGTCCGGGATTCTCGGGGCCTCGAG
>JAJYWM010000280.1 GCA_021791455.1 bacterium
GGCGCATCCGCGAGCGGCCGGGCAGTGTCTAGAATCGCAAGCACCATCCGACATGGAGGCCCCGGGCGTGAGCACGTCGACCAGGCATTACCGAGAGCCGAGCTGGCTCACCAAGCATGTCTTCAACAACGCCGTCGCCGGTCTAACCCTGATCGGGGTCAGCGTCCTCGGCAGCAGGGTGCTCGAGGTCAACGGCCGCAAGACCGGCACCCCCCATCGAACCCCGGTCAACCTGCTGAAGGTGGGCAAGGATTCGTACCTGGTCGCGGCTCGCGGCGAGACCCAGTGGGTCCGCAACGTGAGGGCCGCCGACGGGAGGTTGCAGCTTCTCCTGGGCCGACAAAGGACACACCACCGCGCCGTGGAGCTCTCCGATGCGGCCAAGATCCCCATCCTGCGGGCCTATCTCAGGCGGTGGAAGGCGGAGGTCGGCGTCTTCTTCGACGGGGTGGGCCCCGACTCGCCCGACCAGGAGATCGCGGCCGTGGCCGGGCAGCACCCGGTGTTCCACCTGATCGACCGCTGAGTTCGGCCCCTGGGCGGGAGGGTCCTGCGCGGTCCCGCGTCCGGCCCGGATCGGCCGTCGCCGACCAGGCTGGCCCAAGGCCCCCGTCGGGCCGCGCCCTCCTCGTTCACGGACTTAGAGCGTGCGCGGATAGGAAGCGCCGTAGCCCGTAGCAGGCTTCAGAAAAAACTGACCCACTACCCCGCGAGGTACTCAGTGAGCTTCGCCAAGGAAGATCGCAAGCCTGCAGCGTGATCTTCCTCCGGAACAACATCAGGGACATCGTCTGCTGTGACTTCGATCCGGGTGCCCCCATCGACCTTCGTGACCCGCCAAGTCATGACCATCGTGCTGTCGTACGCAGGGTCGTTTGAGACGAAGTCCACCGCCAAGACAACCTTGACGTTCGGAACGATGTCGACGAACCGCGCCTCCACGACATCCGTGTCCGAGGTCGTCTTGCCTTGCGACGCGGAGGACGATGGGTACCTCAGCACCATTCGGTAGGAACCACCAGGACGCAGATCGAATCGTTCGATCTTGCCGGTCATATTCCCTGGCGGTACCCACGCGCACAACGCGACGGGATCGATCAGTGCCGCGTACGCCGCCTCAAGTGGAGCGGCGACGATTAGGAAGGCCCTGTCTGTTCGGGGCACAACACCGATGATACGAAACTCGCCCCGGAGCGCCTCGCAGCGCGACTGCGCTGCCGCGTTCTGGGACGTGGCCGCTACTGGTTCGCCCCATCCGCTCTCGCTCTCAGATCGGCTCGCCGTGCGGTCGAGTGAGACGGCAAGCCCCGACTCGGTGGGTGACGGACGGTGGGACGAGTCCCAAGTCCGCCCGCGCCATGCAACCCGACCGGGGAACCAAGGGGCGCCCGGCCCCGCGGACGGACCCCGGTGACCCGGGTCTCAGTCCCCGGGGCCGAGCACCGCTCGGGCCAGACGCTCTGGCCCATCCGAGGTGACGGCGTCTGGGAAGTAGCAGCACACCTCGCTGACACCGAGGTCGACGTACGCCTGCAGCTGCTGCGCGCAGGCGGCTGGAGAACCCACCAGCCGCCGGGCGCGGTATGAGCGAGGATCCTCACGGTGGCGGTTGTGCCGTTCGACCAGGAGGTCCGCCTGCGCATCGGTGTCAGCCAGCAGGCAGTCCAGCACCACCGCGACCCGTACCGAGCTGAAGCTCCTGCCCAGCGAGCGGCAGTGCTCAGCCAGGATGTCGAGCTTCCTGGCGACCCTGCTGGGTGGCCCGAAGAGACTGCAGCCGTCCCCGTGCCTGGCAACCTGCCACAGAGTGAGCCGTTCCCCTCCCCCGGCAATCCAGATCGGCGGGAACGGACGCTGGATCGGCTTGGGGTAGATCCTGGCGTTGTCCACCACCGAGTAACGACCCTCGAAGTGAGTCACCTCATGGCCCCAGCATGCACGCAGCAGCTCCGCCGCCTCGCCGCAGGCCATGATCCGCTCTCGCAGCCTCGGGACCGTGATCCCGAAGGCACGGGCTTCGCCACTGTCGGATCCGGCGCCCAGGGCAACGTCCAGGCGGCCGTGGCTGAGAACGTCGAGACACGCCAGCTGGTGCGCCAGCACGGCCGGATTGTGGAGTGGGATCGCAAAACACATGCTCCCAAGCCGCACCCTGGTCGTCGCCCACGCCACCGCCGTGAGGCTCATCACGGGGTCCAGCACCGGCGCCAGGTCGTCCGGGAAGACGCCCTGCAGATGGTCGTACACCCAGACAGCGTCGTAACCGCTGCGCTCGGCTCGAACAGCGACGCCAACCAGCGACTCGAAGAGATCCTGGGGAGCGATTCGGGCGGGCAGATCACCCCTCCAACCCTGGGGCAGGAAGCAGCCCAGCCGAAGTTCGTTCACGCCGTGCCTACCAGCTCACCCCCGCGACGCGGTCGCACCCGCCGAGCCGGACCCCAAAGCTCCTCCAGCCGGTAGTAGGCACGCTCGCCGGGAAGGAAGACGTGCCCTATGACCGAGTCGAAGTCCAAGCAGACCCAGGACGCTTCCTCGAGCCCCGCCCTGGCCAGCGGGTTAACCCCAGCCGTCCCGGCGAACTCCACCATCGCCTCCGCCACCGCCCTCACCTGGCGATCGGTGTCGGCCTCACAGATGACGAAGTAGTCGGCGATCGTGGTCTTGCCCCGCAGGTCCAAGCGCACCACGTTGCGAGCCTTGCGCGACAGGGCCGCATCCGCGACCAGGCGGCTCAGCTGAAGTGGCGTCATGCGGAGGCGATTATCCCATGCGGGCTTCTGCTGCCACCGAGGCTTGCGCCGTACAGCCCGGCGGAGCGGATCTCGGCCAGCACCCCTGGCGACAGCTGGCCTGAGCAGGGATCACCGGCCGCCAGCCGTTGGCGGATCTCGCTCGCCTCGATCTCCGGGGCCTCGATCTCGACCGCCTCCGCCCCTTCCATCTGGAACCCGGACCGTCTTAGCTCATCGATCACCCTGCCGGCACGCTGCTCGGCCCCCAGGCGGTCGAAGACGACCAGCTGCGCCAGGGAGACGACCAGGTCAGCTCGCTCCCATTGCGGGAGGCTCAGGGCGGCGTCACTGCCCAGGGCGAGCATAAGGCCCCGGCCCTCATCCTCAGCCCTCAAATCGGCCAGGGTGTCCGCCGTGTAGGACAAACCTGGCCTGCTTACCTCAAGGTCGGAGACCGTCACCTGCGGGTCCTCGAGTTCGGCTACGGCCAGGCGCACCAGCTGAAGTCGATGGGACGCGTCCGCGCCAGGCTCCGCCCGATGCGGCGGCCTTCCGTTGGGGATGACCAGGACGGGCATGAGCAGGGCCCGCCGCAGCCCCGAGATCACGGCTGTGTGCCCGAGGTGGGGCGGGTCGAAGGTTCCACCGAAGACGACCGTACGAGGGGAGCTCAACGGGATCCTCAGGCTCGCTCGGCCACGGGGTCGGCCCTCATCTCCGGGAAGAAGGTGAACACCTGGCCCGCGATCACCACCTCCGATCCAGCCTCCACGCCGGCCTTGGTCAGTGCCTCCTCAACTCCAAGCTTCAGCAGCTGATTCTGCAACCGCATGACCGCGGCGTCATCGGCCATGTCCGTCAGGCGCACCAAGCGGGCGACAGACTCCCCGTCGACCGATATGACGCCATCGTCCCGGATCACCCGGAAGGTCCTGTCCCGCGCCTGGGGGCCCCGATACAGCTGGAACCGACCCGGCTCCGGGGACCGCCCCGATCGCCTCGC
>JAJYWM010000216.1 GCA_021791455.1 bacterium
CGGTGGACTCGGTGGCGTGCTGGCCCAGGCGTCCCCCCAGGCCGCGATCGCCATCGCGGCCCTGATCTCGCTCATTGGAGCGGGGCTCGCCCTTCTCATCCCCCACGCCCGGGCCAGCGGGAGCGCCCCCCCACCCGCGCTCAAGGAGGCCCCGGCCCGGACGGCCTCGACATGACTGCGATCGACCTCGACCCCCTCCTCCAACGGCTGCGGACGGAGCTGGAGCACCGCTGCCTTAGGCGCAGGCGCCCACTGCGCCTCGGGATCCTGGTCGAGCGGGGCAACGTGGCCGGAGGTTCGTTCGCCCGCTCCCTCGAGAAGGAGGCCGCGCTGGCCGGGGTCGAGGTGGAAAGGAGGATGGCGGAGCCGGACGACCCCGAGCAGACCCTGATCCTGCTGGATGAGCTGGTGGTCAACCCGACCGTCGCCGGAATCGTGGTGGTCCAGCCGCTGCGCTCCCTGCCCTTCCCGGTGGTGGCCGCCCATCTTCCAGCCAGCAAGGACGTCGAGGCGATCACCCCCGCCGCTCTGGCGGCCTCGGCCAGCGGGGCTAGGAGAGGGACCCCAGTAGCCGAAGCGTGCCTCGCCACCCTCGAACACCTAAGCGTGGATCTTGAGAACGCCCGCATCCTGCTGGTCGGCCACGGGCCGACAGGCGGCCGCCCCATCGCCCAACGCCTCCTCGCGGCCGGCGCCCAGGTCACCGTGGTGCAGAGGGACATCGCCTCCCTCACTCCCCTCCCCCCTTACGACGTGCTCATCTCGGCGGTCGGCATCGCCGGTGTGATCACCGAGAACGTGATCGAGCCCGGTGCGACCGTTCTGGATGTGGGCACCTCGATGGTGGCGGGCAGGCTGCAGGGGGATTTGAGCGAGGCGGCAGCGAGGCGGGCGCTGTTCCACACCCCGGTGCCCGGCGGGGTGGGTCGAATCACGTCCGTACTCGCGCTCCTGTCGCTGACCGAGCTGAGCGCCATCCCCCCAGGTCCGGTCGCCTCGTGGTCGCTGCTGGAGGCAGTCGCCCGGCTCCTGTCCCCGCTCGACCCGGCAGGGGGAGCGGCGGCCGCGGCCATCACCGGTTCCCTGGCTGCAGCCCTCGACGGCCTCTGCCGGATGCACCAGCCGGCCGGGGAGATTGCCAGCTCTGGCGAGGCGGCCGTTCGCCTTCTCCTGGCCGCCGACCGAGACCGGCTGGCGTTCGGAGCGTTTCAGAGGGCGCAGCGACGGGCGCAGCCGGACCTGGCGACACTCCGGGCAGACGCGCTGGGCACTCCCAAGGAGATAGCGGGACAACTGGAGCAGCTGGAAGAAAGGCTCCGGGCGCTCAAGACTACTCCGGCGCTGGAGCTGGACCGACGCCTGGCTCAGGAGTTGGTGGAGGCGGCCAGGGAGGCGGTCCTGCGGCTGCAGCAGGAGTTCTCGGCCCAGACCTGAGTCAGGGGATCAGGACTGCCGCCCCCTCGACCCGATCCGCCTTCAGCCTCTGCAGGGCCAGGTTGGCGTCGAAGAGGGGGTGGTTCTCGTGGATCGTGCGGATGGGTATCTCGGCCGCGAGGCGGAGAAGCTCCGACCCGTCACTGCGAGTGAAGTTGGCGACACTCACGAGCCGCCTCTCCCAGTAGAGGTCGTCGTATGGAAATTGAGGCACACAGTCGAGATGGATGGCGTTCACCACCACCACTCCACCGCGGTCGACGCTGCGCAGCGCCTCGACCACGACCGAGCCCGCCGGGGCGAACGTGATCGCGGCCTGGAGCGGCACGGGCGGTCGCTCTCCCAGGGCTCCGACCCAGGCCGCGCCGGCTGCTCTGGCCCTGGTCTTCGCCTGCTCACCCCGGGTCACGACGTGGACGTTGACGCCGAAGTGAACGGCGAGCTGGCAAACCAGCAGCGCCGAGGCGCCGAAGCCGTAGAGGCCCAGGTTGTCTCCCTCGCGAACCCCGGCCAGCCGGTAGGCCCGGTGGCCGATGATACCTCCGCACAGCAGGGGAGCGGCATCCTCGGGGGACAGTCCCTCCGGGAGCGGATAGCAGAAGTCGGCCCGGGCCACGGCGTGGGTCGCATAGCCGCCGTCCCGGTCCCATCCGGTGAACGTGGCGCTGCGGCAGAGGTTCTCCAGCCCGCGTCTGCAGAGGTCGCAAACCCCGCAGGTGGAACCCAGCCAGCCCACCCCGAGGGTGCGCCCGAGCAGCTCCCGCGAGACGCCCTGGCCCAGCTCGACAACGCTCCCTACCACCTGGTGGCCCGGGATCACCGGCAGGTGGCGGGCCGCGAGATCTCCCTCCGTGATCTGGAGGTCGGTCCTGCACACGGCGCAGGCCAGGACCTGCAGGGCGACCTCCCCGGGGCCGGGAACGGGGTCCGGCATCCGCACCCTTCGCAGGGGCGCCAGCTCCGCCGCCTCGGGATGCTCCAGCCGCATCGCCTCCATGGCACAATTCTGCGCCCGATGCTGGCGCGCGGGCCCGGTACCCTTGGCCGATGCGCTGGTCCGAGCTCGGCCTCCCCTTCCGCCTCGGCTCCCCTGAGGATCCCGAGCTGGTGGGCGTCACCTATGACTCCCGGCAGGCCTCGCCCGGAGTTGCCTTCGTGGCCATTCCCGGAGCGCACCAGGACGGCCACCGGTTCGTGGCCAAGGCCCTCGCGGCCGGCTCACCCCTGGCGGTCGTTGAGCGCGAGCCGCCGGAGGTGCCCAGGGAAAGCCTGGTGGTGGTCGAGAACTCCAGAGCCGCTCTGGCGCGCATCGCCGCGGCTCTCAACCACAACCCGTCACTTGAGCTCCCCGTCATCGGCGTGACCGGCACAGACGGCAAGACCTCGACCACGACAATGCTCCACGCCGCCCTCAGCGCCACGATGGGAAAGGTGGGAAGCCTGACCACCGTGGACTTCAGGTTGGGGAGGGAGACAGAGCCCAACCTGTCCCGGCAGACGACCCTGGAGTCGCCTGAGGTCCAGTCCCATCTCAGGACCATGGTTGACCAGGGCTGCCGGGCGGCGATCGTGGAATCGACATCCCACGGCCTGGCCCTCCACCGGCTGGACGAGATCCGCTTTCTGGGGGCGGTCTACACCAACATCACCCATGAGCACCTTGACTTCCACAAGACCTGGGAGGCTTACTTCGAGGCCAAGGCGTCCCTGCTGGACAGGACCGCCAGAGCCGGTGGGTTCGCGGTGCTGAACAAGGACGACCCCCTCGCCTACGAGCGGCTGCGATCGAGGGCCGCCTGCCGGCTCCTGACCTACAGCGCCCAGGGCGATGCCGAAGCGGACCTGCGGGCCACGAACTCCTACCCTGAGGACACAGGACTGGCCTTCACCGCCGACACCCCCGCCGGCCAGGCGCTGGTGCGGCTCAGGATGGCGGGGCGGTGGAACATCGGCAACGCCCTCGCGGCGCTGGCGGCGGGGCTGCTCCTCGACCAGCCGCTCGAGGGCCTGATAGCGGGGCTTTGGGAGCTACCCGCAATCCCCGGCAGGATGGAGGCCGTCGACCTCGGCCAGCCGTTCTCGGTGGTGGTCGACTACGCCCACACTCCCGCGGCCCTCAGCCTCGCCCTGTATGAGCTGCGCGCCTCCACTCCGGGCCGGCTCTGGGTGGTCTTCGGCAGCGCGGGCGAGCGCGACGTGGAGAAGCGCTCCGAGATGGGCCGCATAGCCGCCCAGCTGGCGGATCAGGTGGTGGTCACAACCGAGGACCCGAGGGGCGAGGACGAGGAAGCGATCATCGCTGAG
>JAJYWM010000278.1 GCA_021791455.1 bacterium
TTTGTACCACTCCCAGAGCCTGGAGGCGCTCTTCGCCCACGTGCCCGGGCTGAAGGTGGTCATCCCCTCGACCCCGAGCGATGCCAAGGGGCTGCTGCTCGCCGCCATCCGGGATCCCGATCCGGTCTGCTTCTTTGAGCACAAGGCGCTCTACCGCTCACTTCGAGAGGAGGTGTCGGCCGAGGACTACCTCGTGCCCATAGGGAAGGGCCGGATCGCCAGAACCGGCAGGGATCTCAGCTGCATAACTTACGGTGCCACCGTCCACGAGGCGAAGGCGGCGGCGGAGCGCCTGGCCGCGGACGGGATAGAGGTGGAGGTGGTCGACCTGCGGACGGTGCGCCCGCTCGATCGCGACCTGATCATCTCCACGGCCAGGAAGACGGGCAAGGTGCTGGTTGCGCACGAGGCGAATCTCGCGGTCGGGGTCGGTGCCGAGGTGGCGGCGATCGTGGCCGAGGAGTGCTTCCAGCAACTTGACGCGCCCGTGATGCGCATCGGCGGCCCGGAGATCCCTGCGATTCCGTTCGCCGAGCCTCTGGCCGAGGTCTACTGCCTTGGGCCGGACAAGATCGAGGCCAAGCTGCGCGAGCTGGCGGCGTACTGACACTCTCACCAGGAAAGGGGAAGCAAGTCAATGGCGATCACGGTCAAAATGCCCCAGCTCGGGGAGTCGGTCACGGAGGGGACAATCGGCTCGTGGCTGGTGGAGCCAGGGCAGAAGGTCGAGAAGTATGACTCCCTAGTCGAGGTCATCACAGACAAGGTGACCGCGGAGGTGCCGTCGCCGGCGGCGGGCACGGTGGGCGAGATTCTGGCCCCGGCCGGCCAGCTGCTGACCGTTGGCGAGCCGATCTGCACCCTGGAGGGTGCGGACGAAGAGGCCGGACAGGCGCAGGCTAGTGCGCCGGCGGCGCAGGAGCCGCCCCTCCCGGTGGTGTCTCCCGCGGTGGCACCCGTCGTCGAGCCGGCGCCAGTCCCCACCCCAGCTCTGGCCGTTGCTGGACCAGGTAGCGGGCCGGCGGCTGAGAAACAGGGCTTCATCAGCCCCGCGGTGAGGGCTCTGGCCGACGAGCATGGGGTTGACCTCCAGCTGGTCAGCGGAACAGGCTTCGAAGGGCGCATCACCAAGCGCGACGTGATGCTGTTTCTTGAGGGAGGGAGGGCGGCCCAGTCGGCTCCGGCGACGACTCCGCCCCCGGCCGAGCCACGGGAATCCTCTCAGCCAGCGCAATCTGTCTTGGGGGAGCGGATCACCCTGAGTCCGATGCGGCGTTCCATAGCCGAGCACATGGTGCGAAGCCGGCACACTTCGCCCCACGCCTGGACCATGATGGAAGTGGATATGAGCGGGGTGGCCGCAGCGCGGGCCAGAAGCCGCGAACGCTTCAAGAAGACCACCGGGCAGGACCTGAGCTTTCTGCCATTTGCGATGCAGGCCACCTGCCGGGCCCTGCGCGCCGTCCCCTCCATGAATGCGTACTTCGAGCAGGATTCCGTGGTGCTGCAGCGAGAGATCAACCTGGGACTGGCCGTCAGCGTCCCCGACGGGCTGATAGTCCCGGTCGTGCGGCAGGCGGACCGCTACTCGATCGCGGGACTGGCACAGGCCGCGGCCGAGCTCATCGAGAGGGCCAGGAGCGGCAGGGCCAGGCTCGAGGACGTCGAGGGAGGGACCTTCACCCTAAACAACGCCGGCGCTTTGGGTACGGTCATGTCCCAGGCGATCATCAACCAGCCGCAGGCGGCGATCCTGGTCATGGACGCTGTGATCAAGAGGCCGGTGGTGGTGGGCGACGCGATCGCGATACGCCCCATGATGAACCTCTGTCTCAGCTTCGACCACCGCATCAACGACGGCGCGGCGGCGGCAAAGCTGCTGGGCACCGTGAAGGTGTGCCTGGAGGGGATGGGCCCCGACACCCCGATCTACTGACCGGCAGAGGGAATCCTTCTCCCGGGGCCGCGAGTCCACCGGGCGTGGTCGATTCTCCCGGGGTCCCCCTTCCGCCCGAGCAGGTACGATGGGGGAGTGGAGATGAACTCTGAGGGGCGCCGCTCCGGACCCCGAGTGGCGCTGCCCGTGGTGCCCGACCGCCGCCCAACCGTGATCCCAGGTCGGGGGCCGCTCGGGGATGGGCGGCCGATGTGGCAGCAGCTGCTGCCGGAAGGGGTCGACCGCCGACCGCCGTGGCTGACGGTGAGGATGCCGCAGGGCGAGAAGTACTCCAAGATCGACGGTCTGGTCCGCGGCCAGCGTCTGCACACGGTCTGCGAGGAGGCGCGCTGCCCCAATCTCGGAGAGTGCTGGAGCTACGGAACGGCGACGTTCATGATCCTTGGCGAGATTTGCACCAGGGCGTGCGCCTTCTGCGCGGTGACCTCGGGGAGGCCCAGGGGGCTCGACACCGATGAGCCAAATCGGGTGGCGGTGGCGGTCGAGGAGATGGGGTTACGCCATGCCGTAATAACCTCGGTCGACCGAGACGATCTCCCCGACGGTGGCGCGGGCATCTTCGCCGACACGATTCGCGCGATTCACCAGCGTGTCCCCGCCTGCCAGGTGGAGGTGCTGACCCCCGACTTCCAGGGGGTCGAGGCCAGCCTGGCAATCGTGATGGAGGCTCAGCCAGAGGTTTTCAATCACAACATAGAGACGGTCCCCAGGCTGTTCCCAAGGGTCAGGCCGAAGTCCCTCTATCAGCGTTCGCTGGGAGTCCTGCGGCGGGCCGGGGAGCTCGACTCGAGCACCCAGACGAAGTCGGGGCTGATGGTTGGCTTGGGCGAGACCATGGACGAGGTCAAACAGGTGCTGCGCGACCTGCGGGAGCAGGAGGTGAAGCTGATAACGATCGGGCAGTACCTGAGGCCGTCGCTGAAGCACATACGCTGCGAGCGTTTCTGGCACCCGGATGAGTTTGCCGAGGCCAGGGCATACGGGGAATCTCTCGGTTTCGCTCACGTCGAGGCCGGCCCCCTGGTGCGCAGCTCGTATCACGCCCACCAGCAGGTGCAGGCAGCGGTGTCTGCGGCCGTCTGACCATGGCCGGAATCTGGCGCCCGCCGCTGCGAGTGATCTTCTGCGGGACCGTGAGCTATCAGCTGGCCTGGGGCTGGCAGAAGCAACTGGCGGCGGCCAGAGCCATGGGCGACCTCAAGGAGGATGTCCTGCTGCTCTTGGAACATCCTCCGGTGTACACCATGGGGCGGGGAGGACTCCCCCAGCATCTACTGCGAGGCGTCGACGGCCTCATCAGCTCCGGGGCGGAGTACTACGAGGTTGATCGCGGGGGTTCGGTGACATACCACGGGCCAGGCCAACTGGTCGGTTACCCCATCATCAATCTTGAGGAGACGGGGCTGGACCCGGTCGCCTACCTCAGGGCCCTGGAGGACGCCCTGATCGACGCCTGCAGAATGTTGGGCGTCGATGCCTGGCAAGACCCTCCCTATACAGGGGTTTGGGCCAAGCCGGGCAAGCTGGCCGCGATTGGAGTCAAGCTCAGCGGTCGGAAGGTCACCTACCACGGGTTCGCCCTCAACGCAACGACCGACCTCTCGGCGTTCGACCTGATCGTCCCCTGCGGGATCGAGGGGCGCACCGCAGCCTCTCTGGAGCAGTGTGGGGCGACAGCCGACCTTCGGGTCGAGGCGCTGGCCGATCTGGTGGCGCCGTTTGTGGCCCATGCCTTGGGGCTTCGGCCCGAGACGGGGGCTCTTGCCGATC
>JAJYWM010000355.1 GCA_021791455.1 bacterium
GGAGCTGGAAGCGCCGCTGGAGGTCCATTTGAGCTTGACAGTGGACCTGGGGCCGCTTAGCATACATAACGGAGCGTTTATGAAAGAATCGTTTAAGTGACTGTGCCAAGTCCGCTTGAAGAGGGACGATCCCTGCGCCACGTGCTTCCGCTTCCCGTCGCTTCGGCAGCGGACTGGGAGCTCGCTTCTTACTTCGAGGGCCTGGGAAATCCCACCAGGCTGCGAATTGTGGCTCGCCTGGCCCAGGTCAAGGAGGCCCGGGTGTCAGACGTGGCGCTTCTGCTCGGGATCAGTCAACCGCGGATGTCCTGGCACCTGAGGCTCTTGCGCCGGGCCCACATCGTGGTCACCAAGCGGGAGGGCCGCGAGGTGCTCTGCCGCCTGGACCGGGACTCCATATCCGCCTCCCTACACCGTTTCTCCGAGCTGTTGAAGGGGGGTGCAGAACCAAGAACCGATGCCGGTCTCGACCGAGACCAGGTGGATGCAGTCAACCAGCCGCTTCCCAGCTCCGGCCGGGAGCGCCCGCTTCCGGAGGTGAATTAGATGAGCAGCAAGGTACGCGTAGCGATAATCGGGGTGGGCAACTGCGCCTCGTCATTGGTGCAGGGGGTCGAGTTCTACAAAGACGCCGACGAGAACGAGTATGTGCCCGGGTTGATGCACGTCAACCTGGGGGGGTACCACATCAGCGACATCGAGTTCTCGGCCGCCTTCGACATCGACGAGGAGAAGGTGGGCTACGACCTCGGGGAAGCCATCTGGCGGGGACAGAACAACACCATCAAATTCGCTGAAGTTGGCAAGCTGGGTGTGCCTGTGCATCGGGGGATGACCCACGACGGCCTTGGGAAGTACCTCTCCCAGGTGATCGTGAAGGCTCCTGGACCGACGGCCGACATCGTCAAGATTCTGAAGGACACCAAGACCGACGTGGTGGTGAACTACCTCCCCGTGGGCTCCGAGATGGCGGCCAAGTGGTACGCGGAGCAGATTCTCGAGGCTGGTTGTGCCATGGTCAACTGCATCCCGGTGTTCATCGGCCGCGAGCAGTACTGGCGGCAGCGCTTTGAGGAGCGCGGCCTGCCGATCATCGGTGATGACATCAAGTCCCAGGTGGGTTCCACCATCATCCACCGGGTCTTGACCAGGCTCTTCCAGGAGCGTGGCATCGAACTCGAGCACACTTATCAGCTGAACTTCGGCGGCAACACCGACTTCCTCAACATGCTGGAGCGGGAGCGCCTGGAGAGCAAGAAGATCTCCAAGACCAACTCGGTGCTCTCCCAGATGCAGCACGAGGTGGGAGCCGAGGATGTCCACATCGGCCCCAGTGACTATGTCCCCTGGCTGAAGGATCGGAAGTGGGCCCACATCCGCATGGAGGGGCGAGCCTTCGGGGAGGTGCCCCTCAGCGTGGACCTGAAACTAGAAGTGCACGACTCTCCCAACTCTGCGGGGATAGTCATCGACGCTGTGCGGTGCTGCAAGCTGGGGCTGGACCGGGGGCTGTCCGGTGCTCTGGAAGGGCCCTCCTCTTACTTCATGAAGTCACCTCCCTTTCAGGTGTCCGACGAGCGCGCTCATGAGTTGACCGAGCTCTTCATCGAAGGCAAAGTGGGAGCCAGTTGCATCAGCGACCCCGAGGCCTTCGCACAGTCGGTCGATCGAGCGCCGGTCCCGGCCCCAGAAGCGGTGGCTGGCGACGGTGCCAGGCTCGGTTCCCAAGCCTAGGCCAGAGGCTGGCCGCGTTGACCGCGGCCATGGTGCCGGAGAACGATTTGGAAGTCAGTGCGATCGGAGGAGGGGAGCGGGCCATGGCGATGGATCCCGGGCCGGCGGTGCCGCAGCGCCGCCGGGGTCCCTCCATCCGGAGATGGCGGCGCCGTGGCGAGCATCTTGGCCTCGCATTCCGGGCGGCGACCGTGATCACCCGCCGCCTCCCCGACCGCACCCGCTACGGCCTCGCCGACATCGGGGGGGCCTCGGCCCACCTGTTCCTGCGCAGCCGGGCCGAGGTCGCCCTCCAGAACTATCTGGTGTTCACGGGCGGAGATCGCCGGGAGGCGGCCCGGCTGACCCGTCGGGCCTTTCGCAACTATGCCCGAACCGTGATGGACTTCCTGGTGCTGGAGAAGTTGCTGGCGGCGGTCATCGACGGCGACCCTAAGCCCGAGACGGCGGCCCTGGAGAAGGAGCTGACGGGGGGACAGCCGGCGATCGTGGTGACTCCGCACTTCGGAAACTGGGACCTGGGAGCAGCCGTGACCGCCAGTTGCGGTCGTCAGGTCCATGCGGTCGCCGACCAGTTCGGCCCTCCGGCGGTCGACGATCTGGTGCGCGCGGCACGAGAGAAGGTGGGTGTCAGGGTGATCCCGACCGGGCCAGCCAGCGCCAGGCAGGCACTGCGTGCCCTGCGCCAGGGAGATGTTCTCTGCCTCGCCGCGGACATCGACAAGTCCGGTCAGGGGGTGGCGGTGAAGTTCCTCGGCCAGTCTGTCCTGTTTCCAGGCGGCCCCGCCACCCTGGCGATCCGCACCAACGCGACCCTGATTCCCGGCTACGTCAGGCGCCTTCGTGGGGGCGGGCACGAGGCCGCCCTGTGGCCGCCGCTGTCCCCACCGAACAGCGGAGCCACCGAGGAGAGGGTCGGCATCCTGACCCAGGGCATCGCCGACTCCTTTGAGGCCATGATCCGGTTGGACCCCTCCCAGTGGTTTGCCTTCCACCGCTTGCCCCTGGCGCCACCTGGCGCGGAGACCGCAAGGTGATCTCCGGACTGCGCCTGTGGAGGGCGGAGAAGCCCTGCGTTGCGAGCGACGCTCAGGAGCTGGTACGCCCCGACCCCCGGGAGCCGTTGCTGCCGTATCTGGGCCTTCGGGCTGCTGAAACGGCCCTGCGGGCTCTGGACCGGCGCGCGGCCTACGCCATCACGGGCCCGCTGGCGGCGTCACTCACCCTCTGCTGGCCGTCGCATTGGCGGGGCCTTAGAGCCAACCTCATGGTGATCCGCCCGGATCTGGGTCGCCGAGGCATGAGGCGGCTGGTCCGCCGCAACGTGCGCAATTTTCTCAAGGCCTGGATCGATGTGCTGCAGATGGCCCACCGTCCGCTGGAATCCTGGACGCCCTGGCTGCGGATGCAGGACGCCCATTACCTGGACGAGGCATGGGAGGAGGGGAAGGGGGTCATCATCGTCAGCCTTCACCTTGGCTCCTGGGAGGCGGCCATCGCCGCCCTCCGCGAGCAGTTTGCCTCCAAGGGCTCCGGGCTGGCGCTCCTGGCGGAGCAGGTCAGACCGATCAGGTGTTTCAACTGGCTGGTCAGCACCCGCTCCCGGGTGGGCTGCCAGGTCATCCCCCTCAACGTCGACGCCGTGCGCAGGGGTGACCAGATGGCAGTCCATCGATCGGGCGCTGCCGCCGTCCGGCAGATCTACCGCGTCCTGTCCCACAACGGGGTGGTGGTGATGGCGATCGATCGAGACCTGCTGGGCACCGGTGCGGCCGTGCCATTCATGGGGCGGCGTGCGTCCATTCCCCTGGGAGCTGTGGAGATAGCCGCCCGCACCGGTGCCGTGATCCTGCCCGTGTCCCTGGTTCGGGACCCCCAGGACAACTACCTCTGCCGGGGCTACCCGCCGATCCGGGTCGCCCAGGGGCCGCAGCCAGAGCTCACCCTGAGGCGGGCAGCACATGAGCTGCTCGCAGTTTTGGAG
>JAJYWM010000054.1 GCA_021791455.1 bacterium
GAAGTTCCGCGAGTCTAACCAAGGTGCGCACCCTGGGCGCTCTGCCCACGGTGGCCACCCCGAAGAGGTGGTCCCCGTGGAACCCGCTGGTGGCACACGAGGCCGTTCGACTGACGGTCCGCGATCACGGTGACGGCAGAGCCGCCAGCGCTGCCGATCAGGCGGCCAGCGGGCGGCTCCGGCCGGATGCCCGCTGGTCGAGGCTGTCAACAGCTGACTCGTGTGCTGCCTTCGCGACGCAATGCTGGTGGGGAGAGGCCACCACTCCATGGCTGGCAGATCCCGTCTCAGGTGAGCGCTTGGGCGAGCGCCTTCGGTGGACTCCGATGAGGCGCGTCAGGCCCAGGCGCCCATCGGTACCAGGCGGAGGCGCGCCGTGTTCGGAGACAACTCTGACCGGAGGCCACGTGGGCCGGATCGGGGCTGGCTCACCCGCTACAGGCCTTGTCACACAGTAGCGGGAAAATACGTAACGACTTCGAATCGGACTCATGACCCGCTCAGGGCATGCGGTCGTCACCAGATTGGCGGAGGCGGCACGTGCGATTCGGCGGCGAGGTCGAGGGGGCGGATGCCGGGATGGGTGGCATCCCGACGGGAGGGACGCTCATCTTGACTCGGTCAGCGCTCGGCGGAGGTCGACCAGTAGGGTGACGAGGGGAGCGGCATCGATGGCACAGGTATTCCAGAGCACCCGGGCCGACAGTGTGTCCGGCGGCTGGTAGCACAACCTGTCGCGCATCCTGATCGGGCCCGGAAACGGGGATGAGCCCTGGGCGATTCCCAACAACCGGCAGAACTGCCTGAGGGCACTGCCCACATTGACCCACAAGAACGCCAGAGCTAGGCGTCGGTCAGCCGAGACGTCGAATGCCACCCGGCCCTCACTCGTCATGTTCGCTATCAGGTACAGGGCCGCCAGGGCCTAGTCGATCTCGGCGACCCCGGTTTGGGGGCCGCTCACGCGGCGCTGGTTGCCTGTAGCGGCGCGGAGGCCAGCCGAGCAGCTGCCGGGGCGTCGGACGCGATCACCGCCAGGGCGGCTCCGAGGAGGGACTCGGCCTCAAGCTCGAAGCGGGCCAGATCACTGAGAGTGCGGCCGTCCTCGACATCGGCGACCACCACGCCCGCGGCAGCGTGGCGGAGCCTGGACAACCCATGGGCTGCACAGAGGTCGCCAAGGACGGCGCCGTAGCGGTTCAACAGATCCTCTGACGCTGGCGGTAGCGGCTTGCTCATGTAAATCAGCGATAGCACCGCCCCGGCTGGCGCCTGGGACGGCGCGACTTGGATAGGCAGCCGGAATGGCTCGCACAGGCGCCAGGGTGATTGAAATGGCGCCGCCCTTCTCCTGCAGACTCTCTTTCAGACGATCGCGAAGATCAGGTGCGGGGAGCTGGCAGCGTCGGCCACCACCCCAGGGTATGCCGCCTCGGTGCGCGCTCTCAGGGCCCTGACAGAGGCTGTCGAACGCCCACCCTGTGGGTTGGTCCGCAGCGCGCCCGCTGGGTTCCCGAGTGACTACGGTCCCATGAGGACTCACATGGCCGCCTGGTAGTCATCTGGTGAGTCGAGGTGGCTGTCGACCCCCTGAATCATCGAGAGGTCGGAGTGGCCGAGGATCCGCTGCAGGGAGATGATGTTGCCGCCCCGCCGGAGCCACTCGGTGGCGAAGCTGTGCCGCAGGACGTGGGGATAGACCCGTTCCTCGATCCCGGTCTCCTTGGCCAGCACACGGACCGCCTGCTCGACCCCTCTGTTGGTGACCGGCGCGTAGCGGCCATCGGCTCCCTTCCTCAGCCCCACGAACACCCGGTCATGGCTGTCCGCGCCGCGGCCGGACAGGTAGCGCTTGAGCCGCCTATGCAGGGGTGGCGCGACCGGCACGAGGCGGTCCCTACTCCCCTTGCCCCGAACCTTGAGGGCGAACTCCCCCCGGCGGGGCTCAAAGAGGTCCTCGACCCGAAGCGAGAGCAACTCCCCCAGCCGCACGCCGCAGTCAGCGAGCAGCCGCAGGATCAGCTTGTCGCGCTCGGTCTTGGCGGCATTCTCCATCCGCTGGATCTCGTCGCGAGTGATCACGTCGAGCATCCGCTGCTCGGCCTTGGGCATCTTGGGGCTGGCGCCAACGGTGGCGGCACCGCCGTCAGCCTTGGCCACCCATCCCAGGAACACCCGCACCGACCGGACGTAGGATCTGACCGACGCTCGGCTCAGGGTGCCGCGCTTGCCGCCCTCGTCCAGGAGGCGGGGGTGAACCGGCCGACCAGAGCCGGCGTGAGCTGGGACGGCTCGGTGATCCCCTCCCCGGCGCACCAGGGCAGGAACTCCCGGCGGACCGGGTAGTCGTACGCCTCCACGGTCCGGATCGAAAGGCCGCTGGCGCGGCAGTCGGCCAGGAAGTCCTGGGCCAGGTCGCTAAGCGGCGACGGTCGCTGGCGTCCCACGACTGTCAAATTGGCCATTTTGACCTCCGGTAAAGGGCTTAACCCTTTACAGCACCTTTTTGGCGAAGGTGATCTTCAACAGCGCTTGACACCCGCAAATTGCACCCTTCTTGCAGCGGATTTTAGTGGTTCTTTCCAAGGAGTTAAGTGCTCCTATCGGAGTGAGGCGCTGGGGCGGGAGGGGTCGAACCTCCGATCTCCTGATCCAGAGTCAGGCGCCTTACCACTTGGCCACGCCCCACGGTGGTGGCCGTTGACGACGCTGCGACGCAGGCCGGTAGAAAAGTTGTCGGCCGAGAAAGATACTACCGTGCCCGGACGGGGTCGCCCGGCACGGCGGCGGCGACAACCTCTTGACCAGGACCCGTCTGGCCGGAGTCAGGATTTGGAATCGAGAATCCCCTTGGCGCGCTCGAGGCGCCCCAAGGTGGCCTCCGGGCCGATGAGGGAGATTGACTCCGGCAGGGGCGGGGAAACTCTCTGACCCGTGATCGCGACCCTTACCACCTGCATGCAATCTCGCAGGTGGCGCTTGGCCAGCTGCGGGTCCGTGGGAGCGGTCGCGGACGCCGCCCGCTTCAGCCCCTCCAGCAGGTCCTGGTGCTCGGAGCGCAGCAGCAACGCTGCCTCATCTAGGAATATCGCCGCATCCTTGGCGTCGAGCCTGCCCTTGAGATCCTCGAGTGAAGGGTGAGGCTCCTGGAAGGCGAAGGCGACCAGCCCGGGAACCTCGTCCAGGCGGTGGATGCGTTCCTGCACCATGGCCGCGATCGCCTGGAGCGTGTCCTCGTCAGTCTGCGGCAGGAACGGTATGAGGCGCTGTGCCAGCTCGGTGACAGGGATCTTGCGGATCCATACCCCGTTGAGGTAGTCAAGCCGTTGCTGGTCGAAGACGGCAGGACTGGACTGGAGCCGATCGAAGGTCATCCTGTCCCGCAACTCCGCCAGGGTGAAGATCTCCTCCTCGGTCCCCGGCGACCACCCGAGAAACGCCAGGAAGTTGGTCAGCGCCTGGGGCAGGTAGCCCATCTCACGGTACTGACTAACCGCCATCGCCCCGTGGCGCTTCGCCAGCTTCTTGTGATCCTGGCCGAGCACCAGTGCCACGTGGGCGAACTCCGGGGGCTCCCAGCCAAGAGCCGCGTACACCGCGAGATGCTTGGGAGTCGATGGCACCCACTCAACCCCGCGGACGACATGGGTGATCCCCATCAGGTGGTCGTCAACCACCTGTGCCAGATGGTAGGTG
>JAJYWM010000346.1 GCA_021791455.1 bacterium
GCGGGTCGCCTCGGAGACCCTGGACGGCGTGCCAATCGACCTGGGGGCCGAAAGCCTGGTGACCAGGTCCGAGACGGTATGGTCCCTCCTCGGATCGCTCGGGATCGCGGAACGGGCCAGGCTGCCGGGCACCACCGCCGCTTCCATCTGGAATGGTCGGCGCTTGGTGCCCATCCCGCGCGGCACCGCGCTCGGTGTGCCCGCTCGGCCGCTGAGACGGGACGTGATCCGGGCGATCGGGTTACCGGCCGCACTGCGGGCGGCGATGGAGCCCTGGATCAGTACGGCGCGTCCAGACCCGGATGGGGCCATCGGTCCACTTCTTCGCTCCAGGGTGGGCCGAGGAGTGTTCACCCGTCTGGTGGATCCCCTGGTGGGAGGTGTCTACGCCGGGTCGGCGGATCAACTGAGCCTGGGCGCAGTTGCCCCCCAATTGCGCCAGGCCCTGGATCTGGACCGAAGTCTGCTCCGAGGGCTGCGGCAGCAGCAGGAGAAGGCCGGCGCAACTAAGGATTCTCGGCCAACGTTCGTCTCCTTCGAGGGCGGGCTGACGACCCTGGTGACCGCCCTGCAATCGACCATCCCGGCAGCCTCGATTCGGCTTCGTAGCCGGGTCACGGAGGTCACCGGGCATGGAGGAGGAGTCCAGCTGATGGTTGCCGGCGACAGCCGGCCCACTCCCTTCGACGGTCTGGTCGTAGCGCTGCCGGCACCCCTGGCGGCCACCATCCTCAATCCCGTGTCCTCTGACCTGGCGGCCAAGCTGCGGTCGCAGGAGTGGGCCGCGGTGGGCACGGTCTCGCTCTCATACCCGGAGTCCGCGCTGGCGACGCTGCCAGCCGGCAGCGGCTTTCTGGTTCCCAGGTCTCCCACCCGGTTCGTGACCGCCTGCACCTTCATGGACCGCAAGTGGCCTCATCTGAGGAGAGAGAACACGGTCCTGCTCCGGGCCTCGATCGGCAGCGCCGGCGACGCCACCATCCTCGAAATGGACGACGCCACCATCATCAGCGCGGCTCACAACAGCCTGCGCTCCATGCTGCCCATCTCCGGTCTGCCGCGGGCGGCGATCGTCCGTCGCTGGCAGCCGGCTCTACCTCAGTACCGCGCGGGGCAGATGGCGTGGGCCAAGGACGTAGGGGAGCGAACGGGCGCTCTGGATGCGCCGTTAACCCTCGCCGGAGCCTCCTACTCCGGTGTCGGTATAGCGGCCTGTCTGCAGCACGCGGAGGAAAGCGCCCACGCTCTACTCGAACGCGCACTGGCAGCCAGCTCCGGGAGTGGATCTCGGTTCCGGTGAGATCGCGCCACCGCTCCGGCCGCACCTCGGCCTCGCCCCTGACTGATCGAGCGACCCGGGTCGTCAGGCTGGCCATGGAGACTGCTCAAGCAGGCGGAGCCACCGGCGCCGGGCGCCAATCTACCACCATGCCTGTTGCCAATTGTTCCCGAACCCCCGTGGGCCCGAGCATTTGTCAGGCTGGGCGCCAAGCCCCGGCGGTTACCGGTGCACGCGTTGGTGCACCAGTAGTTCACCATGATCTAGACATGGCACCCGCCCTCGCCGGAGTCGCGCTGGTCCTCTTGCCTGGCCGGCGGTGCATCATCATGTCGTGAGACCAGATGTCCAGGGCAGCTCAGGCGTCCAGCCTCAGCCCCTACCTGGTGCGCCCCGAGCTCTCAGAGAGGTACCAACAGCTGACCGGCCTCCGTCGTACCCCCTGAGCGAACGCCAGACCGTGGGGTCGCTCAGCTCTGCCGAGCTGAGGGACCTTCTCAATGAGCTGGACGCGCCCGGATACCGGGCGGATCAGGTGCGCCTGCACGCTTGGCGAGGATCGGCCCAAGGCTTTGAGTCGATGGCAAACCTCCCAGGCTCCCTTCGAGGCAGGCTGGCAGCCAAGATCGGCTGGTCGAGCCTCAGCCTGGTGCGTGCCATAGAAGCCGACCGTGGACTGACGAGGAAGCTCCTGTTGAGGGCCTGCGACGGCCAGGAGATCGAGGCGGTCATGATCCGGCATCCGGGCACGGCCAAGTCCAGGGGTCGCCTCACCGTATGCGTGAGTTCCCAGGTTGGATGCTCCATCGGGTGCGCATTCTGTGCCACGGGGCAGCTGGGCCTGCGCCGCAACCTAACCCCCGGTGAGATCGTGGATCAGGTGCTGGAGGCGGCACGGCTCTGGGCCGGGTCCGGACAAGGGGCGCCGACCAACGTCGTTTACATGGGCATGGGAGAACCCCTGCAAAATTACCAGGCCGTGGTCCAATCAGTCCGGCTCCTGGCAGAGTGGGGAGTCCCGCCGCGCCGAGTCGTGATCTCCACCAGCGGGCTGGTCCCAGAAATGGAGCGTCTCGCCCGCGAGGGCCTGCCCGTACGGCTCGCCATCTCCTTGCATGCGGCGTCGGATGCCGTTCGGGACCGACTGGTCCCGCTGAACCGGCGCTATCCCATTTCCCGTCTCATCGCGGCGGGCACCCACTACTCATCCCTCACCGGTCGCAGGGTCAGCCTTGAGTACGTGCTCATCGAGGGGGTCAACGACTCCCCGGAGGATGCCGCCGGACTGCGCCGCCTGGCAGCCGAATTGCGCGGCCATGTCAACCTGATCCCGATGAACTCGATTCCGAACAGCTCCCTGCATGCCCCGGGGCCAGAGGCGTGCCGTGAGTTCGCGCTGGCGGTAGGACCCAGGGCCACCATCCGCTTTTCGCGTGGAGACCGGGCCACGGCCGCATGCGGCCAGCTCAGAGCGGCGATGGAGGCAGACGAGCGCCGCCTAGTCAGAAGCGGTGCGCGGATGGGTGCCCCGGGCGATGCTGGCAACGCGCTGCCATAGCGGCTGGCGCGATACTGGACGGGTGCTGCTTAGCGGGCATCCCGAGGCCTGGCTAGGGGGTGGCACTCATCCGTTCTTCTCTGGAGAGGTCAGCGCGTGAGCTTCCTGCACTGGGCGACCCAGTGGGAATTCGATCCCTCGGTGTGGATCGGATGCGCCATCGCCCTCGGCGCCTATCGCTGGTTCCCGGGGGCCCGCTGGGATCGTCGGGCCGCCCTCTGGATCCTCGGGATCCTGATCATCTTCGTGGCTTTGGAGTCGGCCATCGACATCGTCGGGGACAACTACCTCTTCAGCGTCCACATGGCGCAGCACCTGATTCTGGCCATGGTAGCTCCACCTCTCATGATCCTGGGCATCCCCGCAGCCACGGTGGACGCTCTCCTGCGGGGACCGGTCGGGCGGGTGCTGCGAATCATCATCTCCCCGTACTTCGCGGGGCCGGCTTACTTCGTGGTCCTGGTCGGATGGCACTGGCCGTACTTCTTCGACTATGCGCTCACCCATCCCCTGGTTCACATCTGCCAACACCTGAGTTTCATCGCGGTCGGGCTTCTGTTCTGGTGGGCGGTCATCGTGCACCGCCCGGGCGAGCGCTGGAACCTGAGTCCGCTGGGTGAGATCGCCTACCTCACAGTGGGCGCGCTCCCCGCTGTCGTCGTCGGTCTGACCATCGCCCTCTTGCCCCACCCGGTCTATCTCTTCTACCTCCACCGCTCGATCCTTCTCGGCATCTCCCCGCTGCAGGATCAGCGCTTCGGCGGCATGCTGATGTTTGCCTTCGACAACATACTCATGGTGGCGGTGGCGGGCTGGTACATGTGGCGCATGTTCCCGGCTGACGGGGAGG
>JAJYWM010000184.1 GCA_021791455.1 bacterium
ACGCCGGCGGGGTCTCCACCTACGCCCAGGCGGGCCAGAACTACGGCTCCAGCCTGCTCTGGGTGCTGGTGCTCCTGATCCCCACCCTGATCGTGGCCCAGGAGATGGTGGTGCGGCTGGGGGCGGTCACCGGGGTGGGCCACGCCCGCCTCATCCGCGAGCGCTTCGGCCGCTTCTGGGCCGCCTTCTCGGTGGGGGACCTGTTCCTGCTCAACTTCCTCACCCTGGTCACCGAGTTCATCGGGGTGGACCTCGGACTCCGCTACTTCGGCATCACCCCCCTCTTCTCGGTGCCGGTGGTGGCGGTGGGGCTCCTGGCCATGGTGGCCACCGGCAGCTTCGAGCTCTGGGAGCGCTTCATGTTCGTCTTCATCGTCACCAGCCTGCTCATGTTCCCCCTGGCGGCCCTCTCCCACCCCGCGGCCGGGCCGATCCTCACCGGGATCACCCACCCCGGGGTGCAGGGCGGCTTCAGCTCCACCTCGGTCCTCTTCGTGATCGCGGTGGTGGGCACCACCATCGCCCCCTGGCAGCTCTTCTTCCAGCAGTCCAACGTGATCGACAAGCGGATCACCACCCGCTGGCTCCGCTACGAGCTGGCCGACACCTCGATCGGCGCGGTGCTCACCACCGCCGGCGCCGCCTGCCTCATGGTGGCCACCGCCTTCGCCTTCTCCCACACCCATCTGGCGGGCAACTTCGGCTCCGGCCTCACGGTGGCCAGGGGGCTGTACCACACCGCCGGGCCCGCCTCCGGTGCCATCTTCGCCGTGGTGCTGGTCAACGCCTCGGTGATCGGGGCCTCGGCGGTGACCCTGGCCACCTCGTACGCCCTGGGGGACATCTTCGGACTGCGCCACTCCCTCCACCGCAGCGTGGGGGATGCCAAGGGCTTCTACCTCACCTTCGCCGTCCTGATCGCCCTGGCGGCGGCGGTGGTCCTCATCCCCGGCGCCCCCCTCGGGCTGATCACCACCGGGGTCCAGGTCCTGGCCGGGGTGCTGCTGCCCTCGGCGATCGTCTTCCTGCTCCTGCTCTGCAACGACGCCGAGGTGCTGGGGCCCTGGGTGAACAGCTTCCGCCAGAACGTGGTGGCCAGCATCATCGTGGGGGTCCTGGTGCTGCTCTCCCTCATCCTCACGGTGACCACGGTGTTCCCCAAGGTGCCCCTCGGGCCCTTCACCCTGATCACGACCATCCTGGGAACCCTGGTCCTGGGGGCGCTGGGGCTGGACTCCCGCCGCCGGTCCAGGGGCGCCGAGCGGCAGCGGAAGGTGGAGGGGGACCGCCAGGTGTGGCGGATGCCTCCCCTCCCCACGCTCGGGCCCCCCAGCTGGTCTTTGGGCCAGAAGGTGGCCATGTACGGGCTGCGCGGCTACCTGGTGCTGGCGGTCCTGGTGCTGGGGCTGAAGATCGGCCAGCTGGCCACCGGGCACTGACGGGAGGCGGTAAGCATCCGCCGCACCCGGGTGCTGGGCAGCGGCGCGGGTTCCGGACGGCACCGCTCCTCGGTCAGGCTGCGGCCTGCCTGCGGGTACCACCCGTACCCGAGGTGGAGCCGCTCTGGGGGCGGCAGCCGGACAGCGGGGAAGCGAACGCAATCTCCTCCCGGGGTCTGGTGTATGGTTTGTGCATATCACGCACCAACATCGACGTGGACGAGGAGGCCTGCCTCTCCGTGATGCGCCGGTACCAGATTCGAACCAAGAGGGAGGCGGTCAACTTCGCCCTGCGCACGCTGGCGGCGGAGATGCTGGAGTTGGACGAGGCCCGGCGAATGCGCGGCACAGGGTGGGAGGGCGACCTCGACGAGATGCGCCTCGGGCGGGGCGAGTGATTCTCATCGACACCTCGGCCTGGGTGGAATTCCTGCGCGACACCGGGAGCCCGGCGTGCGAAGGGGTGGACCGGCTGCTGGGTGGGGAGATCGCCACCTGCCACCCGGTGCGGATGGAGGTGCTCGCCGGAGCCCGGGACCTGCGGAACCTGCAGCAGCTGCGCCGCCTGCTCGGCAGGGCGACGATCGTGCCCACTTTGCCCTCGGACTTCGAGGACGCGGCCATGCTGTACCGGCTCGGCCGCCAACGGGGCAAGGCGGTCCGCCGGCTCCTCGACTGCCTCATCGCCGCCCACGCCATCCGCGCTCAGATCCCGCTCCTGCACGCCGACTCGGACTTCGACTGTCTGGCCCGCTGCTCTGAGCTGCAGGTGATGAGCGGCTGACAGCTGTCCCCGAGGGCGCAGCCAAAGGTCCCCAGGGCGGCCCGGTGGGAGCGGCCCATGCGCCAGGTCAAGCGGATTTCTGCGGGGCCGCGGTGGAGCCCGGTGGGAGGAGCGGCTCGGGACTGTCGTCTGAGTGGCCGCGCCTCCCTCAGCCGGCATGGCTGACGATCTCAGCCAGCCTGCCCAGCGCCTCATCCAGCAGGCTGAGCAGCTGATCGACCTCGCCCTCCCGGATCACCAGTGGAGGAGCTACCAGGAGATGGTCGCCGGTCGTGGAGCTGGCCCCGCCAGACCCCGGGTAGACGATCAGGCCCTCGGCGAAGGCGGCGTTTGCCAGGGCCGCGGCGTTGGCCCCGGGCCGCACGCCCTCCTCTAGCACCAGCCCCTGCATCAGGCCCACGCCCCGGACCCGGCGGATGATCGGGTGACGGTCGCCCAGTGACTCCAGACCGGACCGGAGCATCTCGCCCATTCGCCTGGCGTTGTCCACCAGTTGCTCCTCCTCCAGGATCTTCAGGGCCCGCGCCCCCGCGGCGCAGGCCACCGGGTGGCCGGAGTAGGTGAAGCCGTGGGCGAAACGTCCGCTCCCCTCGGCGAACGCCCGGTACACCCTCTCCCCGCACACGACCGCCCCCAGTGGGGCGTACCCGCCTGAGAGCCCCTTGGCGCAGGTGATCAGGTCAGGCGCCACCCCACTGTGCACCATCCCGATGATCTCCCCGGTCCTACCGAACCCCGTCATCACCTCGTCGGCTACGAGCAGGATTCCGTACTCGTCCGCCAGCCGGCGGACCCCCTTCAGATACCCCGGGTGGGGTACCCTCCCTGAGGCCGCCGACCCTGAGACCGGCTCCAGGATGATGGCCGCCACCGAGGAGGGGTCGGCTCGCTCGATCGCTCGGGCCAAGGCGGAGAGACACGGGCAGGAACCGCCCTCGGGGGCATCCTGGCAGGACTCCCGAGGGGGTTCGAAGTGCTCGAAGGCCGGGCTGAGCAGGGGGAGGTGGGGGCGGCGTCGAGCCAGGTGCCCGGAGGCCGCCAGCGCGCCCAGGGAGTTGCCGTGATACGAGCTCCAGGCGGTCAGCACCTTGTGGCGGGCCGGCTGGCCGCTCTCCAGATGGAACTGCCTTGCCAGCTTCACCGCTGTCTCGGTGGCCTCAGACCCGCCGGACACCGGGTAGAGGTGGCAGAGCCCGTAGGGCAGGAGTCTGGCCACGCGCTCCGCCAGCTCCTCCTGGGGCGCTGAGGTGAAGCGCGAGGTGTGAGCGAAGGCCACGCGCTGGGCTTGCGCGGCCATTGCCTCGGCGATCTCCCGGCGGCCATGCCCCAGGTTCGCCACCAGGGCGCCGGACGCGCCGTCGAGGTAGCGCTTGCCGGTGGAGTCGAAGAGGAAGATCCCCTCCCCGTGGTCGATCACAGGGTATGACCGGCGGAGGTCCCGGTAGAAGACCCGGCTCACCCGCCGGCACCGGTGAGGGCCGAGAAGGCCCTGAGCTCGGCGGCGGACGGCGGGGGCAGCACGTGCAGGTCGGGCGCCACCCTTATGTCGAAGCCGGTTCGATCCCGCACCTCCTGCAGGTCCACTCCCTGGTGCAGGGCGGCCACCGTCAGCTCCCCGTCGGGGGCGAAGGTCAGCAGGCCGAGATCGGTGATCACGTGGGAGGGGCCGTTGGGGCGGCGCCGCCCCGGGGGATGCCCGGGGGCGGTGACGAAGTCCACGTGCTCGGGGATCCGCTCGCGCTGGTGGGGTATCAGGACCACCGTGCGGCGGCTCAGGCTGGCGATGTCGGCGGCCCCTCCCGAGCCGGCAAGGCGCACGGTGGGGTGGTCGTAGGAGCCGATGACCGTCGAGTTGATGTTGCCGCGGCGGTCCACCTGCGCCCCGCCCAGGAACCCGACGTCCACCCAGCCGGTCTGGAGGTACTCGGAAAAGAGCTGGGCCATGGGCAGCACGCAAAGGGAGGTCCGCACCAGGTCGGGGTCCCCGATGGAGAGGGGCAGACCTGCCGGCTCGGCGTCGATGACGCCGGACTCGTAGATCATCACCAAGTTGGGCGCGTGGAGCCTCTTGGCCAGGTTGGCCGCCAGATTGGGCAGACCCACGCCCACCAGAACCCGCTCCCGGTCCCGCAGCAGGCGCGCGGCCACGATGGCCATGTCCCGGCGCCTCGCCTCATCCACCGGCCGCCCTCTGCCGAAGGATTCGCAGCAGGCTGGGATCCAGGAGGTCCAGGTAGCCGGCCCGGTTGGGAACCCCGTGGACGAAACGGCGCAGCCACCCGGCCACCGCCTCGGGGTCCCCGCTCAGCCGGTCCCACTCGTTGTAGAAGCCCTGGTCACGGTCGTAGCGCCCCTGGACGTAGGAGGGGTGGGCACCCCAGGGCTCGATCGAGATCGCGTCGACCCGGAAGCCCGGCAGGAGAAGATGGTCCCGCTCCTGGCGCAGCTCGGAACTGGGCCGCATCTCCTCCACCGAGACCAGGACTTTGTCGGCGGCGAGGGCTGCTTCCCGCACCTCGCCGAGGAGTCCCCAGGCATAGACGTTTCCCGCCTCGTCGGCCAGATGGGCGTGGAGTATCGTCACGTCAGGCCGGAGCGAGGGCACCACCGGGACCAGCTCCCCTCCGAAGGGGCTGCGCACCGACGGGCGCGGCCGCCGGCGGGTTAGGTCGTTCTCCTCGGTGAGGACCGGCCAGAAGGGGAGCCCAGCCGCCCCCGCCTGGAGGCGCGCGATCAGCTCGAAGTGGCTGTACTCCTCCAGCTCCAAAGCTCCCGCCTCCACGGCGCGGCGGAAGCAGCGCAAGAGGCCGACCCCGGGATTCCCCGCGTAGCTGAAGATCAGCCGGCCCACCACCCCGGCTGCGATCATCTGGTCACAGATGAGGTCGGGGGTGGCCCGACCCACGGTGAGGCCCCGGCAGCCCTGGCGGATGATCTCGTGCCCGAAGGAGAAGGGGATCAGGTGGGTGAAGCCGGCGAGGTAGACCGTCTGTCCGGCGCGAACATGGCGGCGGACCGCCTCCTCGATGGTGATGATCTCCATCCGATCAGCGGGCCAGCGGGTAACGCACGCGCTGGGTGATCGCCTGGGCCTGGAGGAAGAAGCCCAGGTAATCCGGGGAGCCAACCTTGGGCCCGGTCCCTGAGAGCTTGAAGCCGCCGAAGGGATGCACCCCGGCCATGGCCCCGGTCGAGCTCCGGTTGAGGTAGAGGTTCCCCACCAGGAAGTTCTCCCGGACGTAGTCGAGCTCAGCGGGGTCGTTGCTGAACACTGCTCCGGTGAGGGCGTACTCCACCGAGTTCGCCACCGCCACCGCCTCGGCCAGGCTGCGCACGCGGATCACCGTCAGGAAGGGACCGAAGATCTCCTCCTGGGCGACCCTGGCTGCCGGCTCGACTTCGTCGACCACCGTGGGAGTGAGGAAGTTGCCGTCCCCCAGTCGCGACCCCTGGCGCAGCAACCGGCCCGTGCCGCGGGCGAGGCCAATGTACTGCTCCACTTTGGCCACCGCCGCGGGCGTGATCAGGGGCCCGTACCAGTGGTTCTCCGCGGGATGGCCACAGTCCCCGGTCACCCGGTCCAGGGACGCCAGCACGAGTTCCAGGAACCGGTCATGCACCTCGTCCGTGAGGATCAACCGCGAGGTGGCAGAGCACTTCTGGCCCTGGTAGCCGAACGCGGCGGCCACCACCTCGTCCGCCGCCCAGCTGAGGTCGGCGGCCGGGGTGACGATGGTGGCGTTCTTTCCGCCCATCTCCGTCATCACCCGCTTCAGCTGCCTCTGGCCGGGCGCCAGCCCAGAGGCCCGGGAGTGGATCCGGGTGCCGACAGCTCGCGAGCCCACGAAGGCCACGAACTGCACGTCTGGGTCACCGACCAGGGCATCCCCCACCGTCGGACCAGGTCCGGGCACCAGGTTGAGCACTCCAGGCGGCAGGCCAGCGTCCCTGAAGACGGAGTAGAGCTGGTGGGCGATGACCGCCGCCTGCTCCGCCGGCTTCAGGACCACCGTGTTTCCGGCGGCAATCGCGGCCACGGCCATCCCCAGGGGCAGGGTGGTGGGAAAGTTCCAGGGGGAGATGACGACTCCCACGCCCAGAGGGAGGTAGCGGTACTGATTGATCTCCGAGGCCAGCGGTACGATCTCCCGCCCCCGGTCCCACAGCTGCAGCTGGCGCGCGTTCCACTCGAAGTGGTCGATGGCCTCGGCGATCTCGCCGTCGGACTGCTGCCAGTTCTTCCCCACCTCGAAGGCCAGCCAACCCAGCATCTCCCGGCGGCGCTGGCGGAGGATGTCGCCCGCCCTTAGGAGAAGGGCGGCACGCTCCCACGGGCCCACCCTGGCCCACCGGCGGAAGGCCTCGCGGGCCGCCTCGACCGCCTTCCGGGCATGCTCCGGGCTGCCCATGTGCACGCGCCCCACCACCGTCGAGGGCGAGGCGGGGTCGCGCGCCTCAAAGATCTCCGCCCCCGCCACCGGCTGGCCTCCGATGTACAGCGGGTACTCCTCACCCAGCCGGGACTCCACCCCCGCCACCGCCGCCCGGCAGAGTTCCAGCTCGGCCGGCGAGGAGAAGTCCAGGAACGGCTCGTTGCGGAAGACCTCAAGCGTCATCGCGGCACACCTCCCTGACCGCCGCGGCCAGCTCCTCGATGCCCGTCTGCAATTGCTCTTCGGTGAGATTGAGAGGTGGCATCAGCCTGATGACCTCGTGGCCGAGGCCGGCGGTGTGAACGATGAGCCCGCGCCGGAGCGCCCTCTCCACCACGCCGCTGGCCCGGGCCCCACCTCGCGGCCCGGAGAACTCTATAGCCACCATCAGTCCCCGGCCCCTCACCTCACGCACCTCGGGAAGCTTTGCAAGCGGGTCCAGCTCGCGCAGACACCTATTTCCCAGTTCGGTGGCAGCCTCGATGAGGTGCTCATCCCGGATGACTCCGAGTGTGGCCCGGCCGGCCGCGCAGGCGAGGGGGTTCCCGCCGAAGGTGGTCCCGTGGGTGCCGGCGGGCCATGAGCCAGCCAGATCGGCCGAGGCGGCCATCGCCGAGAGCGGGAGTCCGCCCCCCAGGGCCTTGCCCATCATCACGAGGTCGGGTTGCACGTCTTCGTGCTGATAGGCGAACATGCGTCCGGTTCGCCCCATGCCTGACTGGACCTCGTCCACGGCCAGGAGGATGCCGTGCTCCTTCGTGAGTGCTCGTAGCCAGGGCAGAAACCCGTCCGGAGGGATGACATAGCCCCCCTCCCCCTGGATAGGCTCCACCACGACCACCGCCACCCGGTCAGGGGCGATCTCCGTGGCCAGCAAGATCTCCATTTGCCTGCGCACCTCGGCGAGGCAGGCGCTGGCCTCCAGACCGAGCCGACCGGGCGCCGGGTAGTCGACGTGGTAGACGGAAGGCAGGAGCGGCTCGTAGGCGGAGCGGTAGCGAGCCGCGGAAGCGGTGAGGGAGAGGGCCCCCAGGCTCCGGCCGTGGAAGCCACCCCGGAAGGCCACCACCCCTGGCCGCCCCGTGGCCGACCGGGCCAGCTTGATCGCTGCCTCCACCGCCTCCGTCCCGGAGTTGCCGAAGAAGATCTGGTAGCCGGCCGGAAGCTCGGCCAGCAGCGCTTCGGCGTACTCGACGACGACCTCCTGGTATCCGGTCCCGCCGTAGAGATGGAGATGCCTCTGCAGCTGCTCCTCGATCGCCGCCAGCACCCTGGGATGGCGGTAGCCGAGCACATTCACAGCGATCCCAGTGGCGAAGTCGAGCCAGCGCCGACCACTGCGGTCGAAGAGGTACGGGCCCTGGCCTCGTTCAACCTCGATCTCGGTCTCCATCGGCTGGACCGGCATGATCGCCGCCCGGTGCCGTTCGGCCAAACTCACGGCAACCGTCCCTTCCGGAGCGGGCTGCGCACCCAATCAGTGAACGGGCGATCTGCTTGGCCCAGGGGAGACCTCGATGAAGCCGGGAGATAGTCCTCTTCGCAGGCGACTGCACGGACTCTTGTCACGGCTCTTCCCTCCCCGGCCCGTTCCCGGCCGGCCCAGTCAAGAACCGTGCCGGGTTGTCCACCAGTAACATCCTCAGGTCGGAGTCGCTAAACCCCCGGCGGACCAAGCAGGGCACGACCCGGGTCAGGAGGTGGTCGTATCCGCGGCCTCCGTTGGCCCGGCGCTGCATCTTGGTGCAGACATCCTGGGAGAGCAGAATCTGCCCTAGGAAGCCCTCGCCGGCCAAGCGCTCCAGCGCCTCGAGGCGCTCCCGATCGGTTGGCTCTCTGAGGCCCCGATCCGTGAACTGGCACTCCGACCCCCACGTGTCGAACTCGAGGAAGCATCCCCGCTCGGCCAGCTTGCGGTGGTACCCGTGCTCGAGGGTCTCGTCCAGGTGGCTCAGGGCGACCCGGGTCAGGTCTGCGCCCGCAAGTTCCAAGACCCTGAGGACCGCCTCCCCCTCACTGGCAAACAGCGTGAGGTGGACGTTGATTCCCACCCCCGTACGGGCCTGCACCTTCGCGGCGGCACGGAGGACCTTCTCCTCGTCGGGGTGAACCGGTGAGCTTGTGCCCAGCTCACCGATGACGCCGGCCCTCACTCCGGTTCCGTCGAAGCCATCGAGGAGATCCCGGAGCATCTCCTCCTCAATCCTCTCTTGGGCAGCGTCCGACAGCCACGGCGGATGAGCGGCCTTGACGTAGAACCCCGTCCCGGCGACGACCTGCACCCCGGACCGCTCTGCAAGTGCCCTGAGCCCGGCAGGGAACGGACCGATGGTCCGGCTCGAGAGGTCGATTAGCGATCGCCCCCCGGCGAGGCGGAAGGCCTGCAGGTCGCTGAGAGCTTCCTCGAAGTCGTCGAGCCGCAAGTTGTCCCGGGAGTGGTACGGGTCGGCGTTGAGGGCGTCGTGGAGCTCAAGGGCCACCGGCGCGTCCACGAGCCATCGCCTGTCGGGGCTGGCCGGCTCGTGCCAAAGGCAGGACAGATCCAGAAGGAGGTGCTCGTGGGCCAGGGTGACACCCAGGTCGGAAGCTTCCAGGGCGCCGGCTACCGACGCGACCTGCCGCTGCGGAGCCGGCGTCCTCCGGGCCGGCGGTTTGCCGGCCGTTGCTTCCTCTGGGCCGCCGATCCCTCAGCCCCCCAGCTCGTAGTCCTGGGGGTAGATCTCGGTGAAGACCCCCTGAGGCACGATTCCGCTGAGATTCTTCTTGTAGACGGTCAACTGGAAGGGCAGGTTCGGAAGCATCCCGAATATCGCCTGGCGCAGGACGTAGTCCTCGTACTTGTACATGGCCTGCTTCTCAGCGGACAGGTTGGCGGCCGTGTGGGTGAGGTTGATGTCAGCGGTGAGCTCCGGTGACGTGAAGTCACCTGCGTTGGCACCGCCGTTGGAGAACATCACCCCCCCGGTGGGCAGTCCGCCGAGCCAGGTCCAGCCATCGGTGGGGTACCAGTCGACGATCTGCCAGCCGGCGCAGGGGGTCGAGGGGGTGCAGTTGTTGAAGGCGACGCCGATGGCCTGGGCCACGGGCGTGGCGCTGAGTTGAAGCGAGATGCCGGCCTTGGATGAGAGGGTGGACTGGTAGGCCTGCATCTCACTGGTCAGGGCCGTGGAGCCGCTGGCGTACAGGAGCTTGAAAGTGGCCGCTTGCCCTGAGGAGATGCCCTGTCCGCAGTCCGAGGACCCGGTGCCGGCCCGAGCGCACACCGTAGTGCCCCCGGGGTGGACCGACCAGCCGTGAGCGGAGAGCAGTGCCACAGCCCGAGAGGGGTCATAGGGATAAACCTGGGCGCCGCTCTCCAGTGGGCTCACGAACGGATCGTTGGGCGGGTATGTCGGTACCACGCCGTTCTCCACCTTGCCCACCCCGCTCTGGAACGAGGTGATGTACTGCGGCTGGTTGATCAACAGTTGCAGGGCCTCCCGGAAGTACTGCTGCCGGAAGATGGGGCCCACGGTGGGGTTGGTGAAGTTGTAGGCGATCAAGTTGAGCCCGAAAACGTACCACGGCGCGTAGCTGTAGCCCTCTTTCTTCTCCAGAAGCGGGATCTGGTTTAGGTCCTGGGGCGGGACGTAGCCGATGGTCACCGACCCGCCGCGGACGGCATCGAACTCCGAGGTGTCGCTGGTGAAAGGCAGCTCCTCGAAGGCGGCGATCTTCGGCTTCTGGGGGCCGGAGTAGGACTTGTTGGGCAGCATCTTGACAAAGCCGGTGTTCTGGTACTGGCTGAGGTGGAAGGGCCCGTCCACCACCTGCCAGAGCGGGTTGGTGTCGTAGGTGGCGGTGTCCTCAGACTGGGAGTTGAGGAACTGTGCCACCCCGAGCGCGCCGGTGGAGGCGGTCCCGGGATCGGCGGGCACGTAGCAGTTGGTGCAGCTCTGCCCGGGACCGACAGGAAGCAGCACGCGCGCATGCGCGGTCTCGTCATAGGTGCCGACCGGGCCACTGGACGAGAGCCGGTCCCAGGATTGGGCCGGCAGGGGATAGATCTGAGTCAGCTCGTTGTCCAGGAACCAGGTCGGGTTGTAAGAGGCGTTGAGCCTCAGGACCACGGTGTAGGTACCAGTCTGCTGGTAGCTGACGACGTTCTCGGGAAACTCACCCGGCACCGCATCTCCCCAGCCCGGGCCAGGGGCACTGCTGCTGCCAATCAGCGGAGCTTGCGGGTCGGTGACGGCGCTCAACAGGTTGAGCCAGAAGATGACGTCTCTGGCAGTCACCGGAGTACCGTCTGACCAGACCCAGTGCTTGAGGGTGACGGTCACGACCGAGTTGTTGTCCGAGAATGCCGGCAGCTCGGCCAAGCTCAGGCTAGGATCGACAGCTGGCTGTCCTTGGTTGCCCAGCCAGTAGAGCGGCAGGAACATCTGGCTGGAGAACTGCCCCCGATTGGCATCGGTGAGCTCAGCGCCGTTCTGCATCGGGAATATGTAGTTGGGAGTCGCCCCGACTGCTTCGGCGAAAGTCACCACGCTCGACCCCGGACGCGCCCGGTGACCGTTGGCGCTGGAGCAGGCGGCCATGGTCAGCATCACCGCCAACCCCCCGACGACCAGCGGAAGGGCCCCCCGATATCCATAAGGCTTCATGCACTAGCCCCCGTCTTACTGCCGCGCACGAGGCATAGCCTCTCTGGTCCAGCCGCGATCGACACCCTAGCCCGACGGAACATGACGTTGCATTCTGGATACTGGACTCAGGATTGTCAAGAGGCTCGGCAGCGAGTGGCGCCGGCCCTAGGCCCTCGATCCAGTGACCGGCTAGGCGGCGGCCCACCTCCTGGTGTCCCTCTCCCGCAGTGGGCGGGAGGAGTGCGCGCTTCCGCTTGGCTTACCGAGGGTGCCCGCGGGCTTGGGGCTGGCGCTGCCCGGGCCGGACTGGTCCCTCAGGGACGGGCGGTGGCCGCGGCAGGTCGCTCCACCACCCAGTGCCGGAGGGCGTTGACCACGTGCTGCCGAGCCAGCCTTTCGGCGAGCTCCTCCTCCCGATTGACGATCGCGTCAAGGATGGAGCGATGTTCCCTGGCGGAACGGAGGAGCCGTTCCTCCCCTTCGTCCAGGTGGAGGTATGTGGCTTGGGAGGACATCCGCACCAGGGAGCCGAACTGATCCAGCCAGCGGTGCTCCAAGCCCCTCAGCAGCCCTACGTGAAAGGCGGCATTGGTGACCATATAGGCCTTCTTTTCCCCCCTGACGCTGGCCCTGTCCATCTCGTCCAGCATCTTGGTGAAGGCGGCCCGCTGCGACTCCGCAAGCCCGCGGCGCGCCCACAGACGGCCGACCAGACCGTCGATCACCTCCCGAACCTCCATCATCTCGCGGGCCGCCTCCCCAGCTAGGTCGACCACGCGGCTGCCCCCGGTGACCGGCGTCTCGACCAGCCCTTCGACCTCGAGAAGGCGGAGCGACTCACGCAGCGGGGTGCGACTGATCCCCAGGCGGCCGGCCAACTCCTCCTGCCTCAGGACACTTCCCGGTGGCAGTTGTCCTCCGAATATCAGGCCCCGCAACTGGTCCGCTGCTGCCTCCGCCAGGCGCGAGGGCCGCTTGATCGCCACCGGACCTGTGAGCTCACCCCGCCCGTCCTTCGCAACGCCGCCTTCCCCGGCAATCCATCTAGACATCAGCGGCCCCAGACGGAACTCGGTTCTGCCGCATCGCCTGCATTCTAATCAGACCGCTGGATCCGAGAACAGGGAGGGGGCGGGCGCACACCTTCCCAGCGTCACCCTGCCGTTCCCCACACCGCCGAAGCGGCAGTGGGCCCAGGAGCCGCTTCGTCACGGGCCAACGGGCCACGTTCCCCCCCACCGCCTATAGGCCACCACGGTGCGGGGGCCAACGTCCTACAAGATGATACTTCCTCGCCCAGGGGCTCTGCGGCCAGCACTCAGTCGTGGCCACCAACACGTAGTGTTGGAGATGGGTGACGGGGTGGGGATCCCTTGGCCGAGGTCCAAGGCCGTGCTGCCGCACCCGCCGGCGCTCTACGCGGCGGCGGCGCTTACGCTCCTTACCTTGGCTATAGTTGGGTGCCGTGGAACCAGTGGACCTCGCCGAGGCCCTGGCGGGGCTGAGGGGCCCCTGGCGGCCACGGACCGTCGCCACGGTGAACCACCACGCCCTGCGGGTGGTGCGAGCCTTGGGGGAATTCAGCTGGCACTCCCACCCCGACACCGATGAGCTCTTCTTCGTGCTTTCGGGGATTCTCTCGATTCAAACTGAGGCGGGGGAGGTGCGAATAGGGCCGGGCCGGCTGCACGTGGTTCCAATGGGGGTGAGGCACCGGCCCAGCTCTGCCGAGGGGGCCGACGTCCTGCTCTTCGAGCCCGAATCCACCGTCAACACCGGGGACAGCCCGGGGCCACTCACCGCACCTCCGGAGTGAGCCCCGACAGGGCAGGGTTCAGGAGGTGATGTGAGCGCCGGGTTCAGGTGCGCAGCGTTAACCGCGATCATTCACGGGGATAGGCAGAGGGGTGGTCAGGGGGTGGGATAAGCGGCTGCGGCCGGCGCGAGCCGGCGGACTGGCCGCAGGCGGTTAGCTCGGGCACGGTACGGGCGCGCCGCAGAGGGCTTGAGCGGCTTTCCGAGTGGTTCAAGGGCAGTTGGGACCGAGGAGGATGGGGACCGGGGCAGCGGGGGCGGGGAGGGTCAGGAGAGGAGAGCGGCCCGCCGGTGGGTGCCGAGGAGGGCCTTGGCATCGGGCCAGCCAGGCCGAGTTGGCGTCGAAGTCACTGAAGGGGAAGCGCTCCAGGCCCGCGGCCTTGGGACGGCCGATGTGGTCCTGCACGTGGGCATAGGCCCGCATGAACCCGTCCAGCTCCACCGGATCACCCTGGCGATCGGTGTAGAAGCCCCAGAAGCGGTGCTCCGGCGAGGGGAAGAGGCTGGTCTAGGTGCCGGGTTGGCGGGTTTCCGGCGCACGATCGGGTGCGAGGAGGCTCGTTCGAGAGCTTGCAGAACTCGGTCAGCTCCGCGTCCTCTGCCCGTACCACAGCTCTCCGTCCTGGCGCACTGTTAGCGATCATCTGAAACTCCCCAGAGCTGATCACTGAAATTCCCGTGTGCCCAGGCGAAGGGCCGATCAACCAGCGGGTGAGAGTCCCGCCCGGGCAAGCCACCAGAGGAGCCCGGTAGTCAACCTCCGGCAAGCTGTCCAGTTTTGGTGGCCGCCACTGTCCAGTTCTCAATGGCCACTGACACGGTACAGGGAGGATCTGAGGTCGGTCGGCGCCGAGGCTCTGGCGGGAAACTGGCTGAGGACGGCAGAAACTGGCTAAGGGAGGACTGGGTAGAGCTGCCCACCACCGGGCCGCAGGTATCGGGCCCATCCTCGGCCGAGGATGAGTGCGCGCACGGCTATCCAGAGAGAGAGGGCCAGCCAAAGGCCGACGATCCCCACAGCAGGAAACGCCAGCACCACAGCCCCGGCGGGCACGAATGCCAGCAAGGCGCTTACCATCGCCCGCCTCAGCGCGGTGAACCGGGCCGCCCCAAGCAGCAGCCCGTCGAGTACGAAGGCTAGGGCGGCGACCGGTTGCTGCGCGCCACACACCAGAAGGGCCGCTGAGGCGGCGGCAGCGACGTGCGAGTTGGCGGTGAAGGCAGAGGGGAGCGACCCGGCGAGCGCCACGGTCAGTCCCCCCACTACCGCTCCGGCGCCTAGGGTCCAAATCAGGATCCGGCGCCCTACAGCCTGAACCCTCACCCTGTCACCTCGGCCCGTCGCCTCCCCAACCAGTATCTGCCCCGCAACCGCAAGGCAATCCATCGAGAGGGCGAGCAGGATCCAGACCTGGAGCACGACCTGCTGAGCGGCCAGGTCCGACGGTCCCAATCTGGCGGCGATGGCGGTTGCGGCGAGGAGGACGGCATCCAGGGCCAGAGTGCGAACTGTCAGCGGGATCCCATCGGCCACCAGCCGTCGCAGGTCTTCACGGCGCGGGCGCACCGGTTGGACCGCGGACCGCTGGGACGATGCCCAGAATCCTCCTGCAGCCACGATCTGTGCCGCCAGCGTGCCCCAGGCGGAGCCGGCGATCCCTAGGTGTACCCAGTACACCAGGAACACCTCGAGGACAACGTTTAGGAGGTTAACGGTGAGGGTTATCTCCAGCGTCCTCCTGGGCCGCCCCAGACCATTGAGATGCCCGGTGCCGGCGACGCTGAGGAGCAATGGCGCGATGCCCAACGCCGCGATCCTCAGGTAAATGACGGAGTTGACTGCAACGGCACCGCGCCCGCCGAGGAGCGCCGTGGCAAAGGGGGCCACGGCCTCGACTACGATCGCGCCCAGGACGCCGAGGAGAACCGCCAGAATGTACGCCGCGCCGACGGCGCGGCTGGCCTTGGGCCCGTCCTCAGATCCCGCTCCTTGAGCGACTCGGGTCAGGGTCACCTGCCCGAGAAACGAAGTGGTCCACCAGACCACGTTCAGCACCCCCGCGGCGAGAGCCAGCCCGCCCAATTGCGGGCTTCCCAGGTGGCCAACGATCGCGGTGTCCGTGAGGTTGTAGAGGGGCTCAAGCAGGAGGGCGCCCAGGGCGGGCAGCGCCAACATCACGATCCGAGAGTTGAGACTCCCCTGGTCAGTGGTGCGGTGAGCCATCATCCCCGTGGGCGGAGCGCACGGCCCCCGTGGCCACAGTTATCGGCCGGGGGCGCCAGGCTCCCACCGGGCGTTCTCGGGCACCTGCTTGATCACCGCTGCGCAGTCAAGGTCACGGTAGCCGGCAGCCGCGGCGGATGCGAAGGTGCGTGCACAGTGCTCGGCGAGGGGCAGCCGGAGGCCGACGGCCTCAGCGCTCGTACGCACCAGACCCAGATCCTTGGCCATCAGCGCTAGCTTGAACTGGGGGCTGAAGTCGCCGGTCACGAACATGGGGGTCTTCCGAAGGAGGATCGTGCTCCCAGCTTGACCAGCACTCAGAAGTCGAAGACCCGTCTCCAGATCGACGTTCCCCGCCCGCAGAAGCGCGATCGCCTCTGCCAGCACGCTCAGAGTGCCAGCGACCACGAGCTGATTGGCCTCCTTGACGACTTGACCGGCACCGGAGTCGCCCACCCACTCCACCTGCCTCGCGAGGGCCTCGAGCACGGGCCTAGCCGCCTCCAGCGCCGCCGGTGCTCCTCCCACCATGACCACGAGAGTCCCTTCGATCGCGCCCTTTACCCCCCCGGACACTGGTGCGTCGAGCACTTGGATCCCCCGCAGCGCCCCGTCCCGAGAGTGCTCCACCGCCACCTCCGGCCCGACGGTGGAGAAGTCCACCACCACCGTGCCGGACCGAGCCAGGGACAGCACCCCGCCCGGCCCTGACAGCACCTGCCTCACCTCCCGGGGCCCCGGGAGCATGGTGGCCACCACTGTGGCCGGCTGCACCACCGAGCGCAGGTCCGTCCGCGTGGGGATGCCGGCGGCGGAGAGGTCGCGCGCCCGCCGCTCGAGGGGATGGTATCCCTCAACCTGGATCCCCCTGTCGCGGATCCTCCTGGCCATCGGCAGCCCCATGGCCCCCAGTCCGATGAAAGCTACCCTCAGGGTCGGAAGCGAGGAATCTGGCCCATCCGTCCGCACCGGGCCAGCCTGGGGCCCTCTCTTCTCCGGTGGGACGGGTCGGCGTGATCCCATCAGGCCAGCTCTGCCACCGCGTCGGCCAGCGAGATCACCCTTGCGAAGAACGGAAGGATCCGGTCCATGGAGATCTCATGGAGGTCAGTAGCCACGTTGTGGCAGCAATCGCGAACCACCACCACGTTGTATCCGAGATCGTGGGCGGTGCGGGCGCAGCTCTCCACCCCCATGTTGGTGGAGTAGCCACCGAGGTATAGGGTGCTCGCGCGAAGGGTGCGAAGCCGGAGGTCAAGGTCGGTCGCCTGGAAAGGGTCAAGCCGGGGCTTGAGGACGACGTGGTCCTGATCCTCCACAGGCAGCTCCGCGATCTGCTCCGCCATCCAGCTTCCCCTGGCCACCACGGTCGGAAGGTGCCATCCCATGGGGCGATCGGTCCGCGTATCGGGAACGTCTGTCCGATCCGCTCGGCGCTCGACACGGATCCACACGATCGGGACGCCTACGAGCCGCGCGGCCGCCACTAGCTGTTGAGAGCTGCTTACGATTCCGCTACGCCTGATCAGCTCATTGTGGTCGGGGTCGCCGTCCCGGTCGAGGTTGCCCCGGATCATGTCGTTAAAAACCACCGCGCGGCCGTCGCACTTGACCACCTTCGACCTCCCTTCGCCTCCACCCGTTCTGGCAGTAGAACTCACGCTCCCCAATCGGGCTGCGGGCACAGCCCGAGCAAGACACGAACCGGGGGCTGACGTTTTCCGCCAGCCCCCGGCCTTGGTGCCTTCGATTCTCAGCCTCAGTACTGGGCGATCACCGAGGGTGGCACCGTGTACACCGGGACCAGGGTTCCACTCGTGGTCCACTTGACCACGGTCCAGCCCGACCCGAAGCTGTTGTGGTACTGGTTGAAGTCCTCAGGGCCCGATGCCCCCTGGTAGTTGATCTTCTTCCCTTCCTTGATGAGCTTTACGCAACTCGGGTAGGTGTAGCACTGGACTCCGGGCGGGTTGCTGACCTTTAGAACGTCCTTGTTCCACACCGTGGGGTCCGTCGAGTGGGCGAGGGTCATGGCAAGGGCCGCGATCACCACTCCGTCGTAGACGGACGGCGAGGAGGGGAGGTAGTTGGCCGTGCCGTGCACCGTCTTGTACACGCTGAGGAACTGCTGGAAGGCGGGGCCGGACGGGGTTGCCGCCTGCATCCCTGTGAGCAGCTGAGAGGCAGTGGAGAGCCCCATCCCCTGGGCCACCGCGATGTTGGTGCCATTGTCGGTGTCGATCACCGGAAGGTTGAGGTGCCCAAGCTCCCTAAGGTCGGCGAAGACCGTCGCCGAGGTCTTGGGTCCGAGCTGCATCAGGATGCAGTTGGGGTTCTGGCTGAAGGCCTGGCTCAGCTCGCTGAGGTATGAGGTCTGATCCGGGGTCAGAGCCAGATTGGCGACGATTTTGCCTCCATGGTCCTTGTACCCCTGCTCCAGCGGCGGCACCAGCGTCTGGGAGCTGACCCCGTTGTCGAAGATGAGGAGTGCACGGTCCAGGTGCTTGTGGATGGCGTAAGCCGCCATGGCCTTGGCTAGTGTGGAGTCGGACGGCCCGGTCCGGTAGACGTAGCTCTCGTTCATGTTGTCAAGTTCGGTGCTCCCCGCGATGGTGAAGTCGGGGAGGTGTGCGGGGTCATACAACTTCAGGACCGCCTCGACCGTCAGCGCCGTTGGCCCGATCTCGAAGGTCGGGTGTTGTGCCTCCAGCCGGTTCCAGGCCGGCACCGCGTCCACCGGGTCTCCCGCGGTGTCCGCCTCGATGGTGTTGATCTTCTGGCCGAGGACTCCGCCGTTGTGGTTCACCTCGTATACCCCGGCCTGACCGCCGTAGACGATCCACTGGCCCACGAAGGCGAAGCTGCCGCTCAGCGGTCCGAGGACCGCCATCGTCACCTTTCCCACCTTGCCGGTGGAATTGGCGCCGCTCGCGCCACACGCTGCCACGACGGCGCCGAGCGCCAGCACCGCCATGGCTCTCAACCCCGTCCGACCCAACCTATGCATCCGAGTCCCTCCTTTGACGTATTTCCGCCCGATTCCCAGCTCCGCGCGCATCCAAGTCCAATTGGCTCATAGGCACCTGCCTCAGTCGAGTCCCAGGAAGACTTGGGCCAAGCGGTCCTCGCTGATTCCCTCGGGGGTGGTGCTGAGCTTCACCCGCCCATCCACCAGCACCTCCAGGCGGTCGGACCCACGCAGGGCGAGCCCCACGTTCTGCTCGACGACCAGCACTCCGCGGTTGTCGCTGGCGATCCTCCGGATCAGCTCCCACACCCGGTCCGCATAGAGCGGAGAGAGACCGGCAGTGGGCTCGTCAAGGAGGATCATCCCCGGCTGAGCCATGAGCCCTCGGGCCAAGGCGAGCATGATGCGCTGGCCCCCGCTCAGCTGTCCTGCTGGTCGCCTCCGGGCGGCAAGCAGGTCGGGAAAGAGTTCATAGACGTAATCGCAGCCAGACTTGAAGTCGCTCCCCGTTGCGAATGCGCCCATCTCCAAGTTCTCATGGATGGTCATGGTGGGGAAGACGTTGTCGACCTGGGGCACGTAGGCCACGCCCCGGCGGGCGATCTCTTGGGGCTCCAGCCCGGAGAGCACCTGCTCCCCCAGGGTCACCCTTCCCTCCATCATCGGCAAGAGCCCGAACACCGCCTTGAGGAATGTCGACTTGCCCGCCCCGTTGGGTCCCACCAGCGCCACCACTTCCCCGGTGGCCACCTGCGCCGAAACCGCCATCACCACCGGGGTGCGGCCGTAGCCTCCGGTAACCTCGCGGGCGACGAGCGCGCCACCACCCGTCATCGGGTGACCCCGAGGTAGGCGGCGGCGACCTCCGGGTGCTGCCGGATCTCGTTCAGCGTTCCCTCAGTCAGCACTTTCCCGGCCGCCATCACGATGACGCGGCTGCAGAGCTCGCCGACCACGCCTAGGTCGTGCTCCACCAGGAGGAAGGAGATTCCGCTGGCCTGCATGTCCCGGATCTGGCTGATGATGCTGGCTCGTAGCGCTGGGCTGACTCCGGCCATAGGCTCGTCCAAGAGGGCCAGTTTGGCCCGCCCCATAGCGATCCGGGCCAGCTCCAGGAGCCGCTTTTGGCCGCCGCTCAGCGACCAGGCAAGCTGGTCGCGGAGCGCCGTGAGGCCAAAGACAGCCAGCAGATGCTCGGCGCGGCCCCAGTTCTCCTGCTCCTGCCGGCGCATGCGGCGCCGGGCAGACAGGGCTGACCAGAGGGTCTCTCCGACCTGCTCCGGGGCCGCCAGCAGCACGTTCTCGATCACCGTCAGGTTCGGCCACTCCTGCGACAGCTGGAACGTGCGGAGGAGGCCGGCGCGTGCCCGCCGGTGAGCCGGCCAGCTGGTCACGTCCTGGCCTGCGAACCAGACCTGGCCCCGGTCCCCGCGGAGCGCCCCACCGATGAGGCCGACGGCGGTGCTCTTGCCGGCACCGTTGGGGCCGATTAGGCCGCAGATCTCGCCCTCGACCACGTTGAAGGAGCAGTCCGCCACGGCCTCCACGCCGCCGAAGGCCTTGTAGACCTGGACCACGTCGAGCAGCGGGCGTGAGGCTTCTGTCATGAGTCGGCCTCCCCGTGTGAGCCAGGCGCCAACGCCCCTCCCGCGCCCCCGCGGCGCGCGACGCCCAGCTGGGGGCGGGTCTCGCCCACCATCCCCCGGGGACGGAAGTACAGAACCAGGATCACCATCCCGCCGATCACCATGTTCCGGATAGCGGGAACCAGGCTCTCAGCGCCGATGGTCGGTAGGTAGAGGGACCCCTGGATGATCACCCCCTGCACCAGAATGGCCCCCAGGATCACGCCCAGGTTGTTACCTGGGCCGCCCAGGATTACCGCGGCATAGACTATGAACGTCTCCACCGTCTCGAAGGCGGACGGGTTGAAGGCCCCCACGAACTCCACCGTGAGTGCGCCGCCGATGCCGGCGATGGCACAGCCCAGGATCATCACCCCCAGCTGCAACCGCAGAGTGTTCTTTCCGAACGCGGCTGCCGCATCGCGGCCCTCTCGGATGGCCCGCAGCGTCCGCCCGTAGGGTGAGAGGTCGATGCAGTGGGCGACCCACCAGACCAGTGCCAGGATCACGAGGCCGATCGGGATGAGCACCATGTAGGAGTTCTGCGGGGGCACGCCGAAGGTGCTCGCGAGGGGTGTGGGCACTCCGTAGATGCCGTTCGGCCCGTTGAAGAGGCCGGTGGAGTTGGTGACGATGTCGAAGGCCACCGTCCCGGCACAGAGGGTAGTTATCGCCAGGTAGTCACTGCGCAGGCGGCGGAACACGGTGAGGGCTAGGAGTCCGCCGAAGAGCCCGGCCACCAGTGCCGCCAGCACGATGGGGATTGGAAACGGAAGGTTCAACCCCAGGATGTAGGTCTCCCCACTGCCGGCCGGGGGCTTCCCCAGGGTCAGCACCCCGGCCACGTAAGCACCGATGGCCACGAAGGTGTAGTAGGTGAAGTTGACGATCCCGGTGACGCCGTACTGCAAGTTGAGTCCGATGCTGAGGATCGCGTAGATGATTACGTACATGAAGGCGGTGGCGAAGATCGGCAGCACAGTGCTCACGTCAGACCTTCCCCGCTGACGCGATGAGCCCCTGGGGCCGGAGCAGGAGCACCAGGATCAGGACCACGAAGGCCACGTCCAACTTGTACTGAGGTAGCCACAGCGCCACCACCTCAGTCACCAGGCCCACGACGAGGGCGCCCAGCATCGCGCCATACGGCCGGCCGACGCCGCCCAGTATGACAGCGGCGAAGATCACGAACAGGAATCCCTCCCCGAGACCAGGGCTGAATTGCGAGGCCTCCACGGCGAGGCTCACGCCGGCCAGCGTGGCCAGCGCCCCGGTGATCGCCCAGGTGGCGCGCACCACCGGGGTTGGCGAGATCCCGCTGACCCGTGCTAGGTCACGGTTGTCCGACACGGCGCGCATACGCTTGCCAATCCCCGTCCTGGTGAGCAGGAGGTGGATGGCCACCATCGCCACGATGCTGCCGCCGATGATCGTGAGCTGGATCGGGGTCAGCAGTAGGGGACCGAGGTGAAGAGGCTGCGTCCCCGGCAGCTGGAAGGCGTCCGAGTTGGCGCCCCAGATGGCCAGGATCACGCTGTTCAGGATCAGGGACAACCCGAAGGTGACCATCAGAAGGACCACCGTTGGCGACCGGCGCCGCACGAACGGCCCCATCACCCCTTCCGCGACCGCGGCGGTGATCCCAGCCATGGCCACTACCGCCACCACTAAGGCGATGCCGAAGTTGAGGTGTGCGGTCGTGGTGAGTGCCCAGGTGAGGTAGACGCCCAAGGTCATGATGTCGCCGTAGGCGAAGTTGGCGTAATTGGTCACGCCGAACTGGAGGGTGAGCCCCACAGCGGCCAGGGCCAGCACCGAGGCGGTAACCAAGCCGAATCCGATCGCCTGGATGAACTCGTTCACTCTGCTGCACCGAGAGCGGGGCGATCCCCGGCGCCGGTCGGCCTCCCTAGTGGGAGGCAGCTCACCTTGGGGATCAATGAGCCACTCCGAAGGGGGCCCCCGGGGAGTCGGGTTCCACCGCCTCTCGAAGTGCGTCCAACACCTCGGGCGACGCCTCCTGGGGCAGCACACATCCAGGAGCCAGCAGCAGCCGGGTGCCCCCCGTAACCCTGATGGCGGAGCGCAGGGTGGCCAGGGCGATGTCGCTGGAGGTGGAGAGCTCGGCCGGGGTCCGGGTGATACCGCCAGCGAGTCCGGCGGAGGTGAGCTGGAGCGCCTCTTCCAGGGTCGGGGG
>JAJYWM010000269.1 GCA_021791455.1 bacterium
TGCGGAGAAGGCCAAGGCGAAGGCCGCAGCCAAGGCGGCCAAGAAGGCGGAGAAGGCGGCGCGCAAGGCGGCCAAGAAGAACGCCAACAACGGCGGCGACATCACGGCGGAGGAGGAGCAGTCCCGCGAGGGCGGCGAGGTTGACGCCTTCATGGGCGGCTTCTCGGGCTCCAACAGCTCTGCCGCGCAATACAACAACGCCAACCAGGTGCCCCCGGCGAAGAAGGAAGGAAAGGCGCAGAAGGCTCTGCTGGACCAGCTCAAGGCGGCGAACGACACGCTTCAGTCGCTGCAGGAGAAGGTCAACAAGATGGCTGCCCGTCCCCGCGTCGGAGGCCCCGTCCTGGACGGGAAGGCGCACACCGCCATCCCGGCCCTCGAGCACCGGATGTACGACCCGCTGACCAAGGCCACGGACTCGGACATCGAGCGGCTTCGCGGTGAACTCCGCGATGTCATGCAGAAGTCCGGCCCCGAGGCGGCGGCGCGGGCGTCCGACATCTCACAGGCCCTGACCCTGATCGCGCTCCGGCGCGAGGCCCAGGGGCAGGAGATCCCCGCAGGCTTCTGAACCTTGCGGACGCGCCCGGGAAGCACCGGGCGAAGCACAACTAGGAGATACCCCCATGCCTGGGCTGACCAGCTCAATGGAAGAGCTGTCGGCTGAGACTGTGGCCCTCTTGCAGAAGGCCCAGACCAGCGGGCTGCTCACCAGCACCGGGGTCCAAGGCGTTGACCTGAGCGGGCTTGTCTCGCTCGTCCCGGTCAACGTACCGGCCCGGAACAACACCTCTGCCTTCCCCCGCGTCATCGCCGGGGAGGGCAGCCAGACCGCCCTGTGGCGCTCCCTGCTGAACATCAACAGCTCGCAGGCGTCCGCAGCGGTGGGCAACGACTACGCCGGCTCCATGACGCTGTTCCAGGAGCAGGACGTGATCGCGCCCTATCGCCCGCTGGCGAAGGCCGGTCGCGTGACCCTCGACGCCGTGGCGGTGGCGCGCAACTACGCCGACGCCCTCGCGGTGGCCGAGCTGCAGACCCTGAACCAGCTCTTCATCGCTCAGGACCTGGCCATCATCAACGGCCAGGCGTGGGCGCTGCCGTCGCCCGCGACCCCGACTCTCGCCACTGCGACCACGGGTGGAAGCATCGCAGCCTCCACCGCCGTGTACGTCAAGGTAGCGGCCCGGTCGGGCATCAACTACTTCGACAACGGCCTCTCCGGGCCTGCGTCAACTGCGGCGAACATCACCACCGGCACCGGGACCGCGACCAACGTCGTCACCGCGTCGATCGCGGCGGTGAAGGGCGCGGTGGCCTACGACTGGTGGGTCGGCACCTCGACCTCGCAGTTCTACTACACCACCACCACGGTGGCGTCAGTGACCATCACCTCGGTGCCGACCGCGAACCAGGCGCTCCCGAACCTGCCGCTGCTCAGCTCTGTGCTCCCGCCGTCGGCCCCGCCGACTGCGGACGGCTCGTTCAGCGCCAACTACTACAACGGCGTGATCGCCTCCACCCTGGGCGACTACGGGTCCGCTGGCCCGGTCACCCCTGGGAGCGGTGTCGCGTCGGGCGCGACCTTCATCGACAACGGCGGGGCGGCGCTGCAGCTCTCGGGCGGCGGCATCTCCCTGCTGGACACCATCAACGACGACCTGTGGGCGAGCGTCCAGCTCAGCCCGACGGCCTACATGGTCAACTCCAAGCAGGCTGATGAGATCTCGCAGTTGATCCTCAGCTCAAGCTCGGCGCTGACCTACCTGCCCCCGACTGACGCCGATGCCCGTACCAACCTGGCGGGCGGTGGCTACATCGGGCGGTACATCAACCGGGCGGCTGGCGGTGTGCCGGTGGCCATCGAGGTCCACCCAAGGGTGGCTCCGGGGACCATCATCGCCCGCACCGACCGGGTGCCGTTCCCTGGCTCCAACATCGGGACCGTGTTCTCGGTGCGCTGCCAGTACGACACCATGCGGTTCAGCTACCAGGCCAACTACAACCCCGGAGTGTCCGGTGGTGGGCCTCGGTACGACTTCGAAATCCGGAGCATGGAGACCCTGGTCAACACCGCTCCGGTCGCGCAGGCCATCGCCTGCAACGTCGCCTGATCCGAGCGGGGCTGGGGCGGTCACCTTCGGGTGGCCGCCCCTTCCGGGGGAGCAAGAGGAGAGAGAAGATGCAGATCCACTTCGTCGAGGTCCAGATGCGGGACCGCTATGTGCTCGATGAGCACCTGGGGCCGGTCAAGCGCCGGGAGCAGGTACTGCAGCCGTCGAGCATCGACCGCATCAACCACAAGGGGCAGACCTACGAGGTCCAGGATGACCTCACATTCCACGTCCCAGATGACGTGGGGCGCGAGATACTGGCCATGCGGCCGGACTGCCACTCGGGGCCAAACCCCTTCGCCGTGGAGGCCGAGATGGCACCGAACCCCGTGGAGCCGGTCGCCCGTCCGCGCCGTGCGCCTCAGAGGCGCGCCCGCTGAGGTACCTCTACGACGGGGTGGTACCCGTCAAGCTCGCCGGCCTGCTGCTCATGCCCGGCCAGGAGTTCCTCTCAGGGCTGGAGATCACCCACCCGCACATACGGCGGCTGGAGGACCTATGGCCCAAGGCCAGGCAGCGGACGGCTGAGGAGATGGCGCAACCCCTGCGGGTGATCTTCCCCCACACGGTCCCGCATCCGCTGGCGGAGGCGGCGCTGCTGCGCCATGCCCCAGGGGCCGAGTGGGTGGACGTGAGCGCCCATCATGAGGCGTACTACACGCTCTTGGGTCGGCTGTGGGAGGACGGCCGGCCCTTCCTGGTCATTGAGCATGACGTGGAGATCCGCGCTGGGCTGGTGGACGAACTGGCAACCTGCCCAGAGGTGTGGTGCGCCTTCCAGTACGCCGGACCTGGTGGCGGGATGCTGGGCACCAGCCTGGGCTGTACGCGCTTCGGAGCCGCGCTGCTGGAGGCTGAGCCGGACCTGGTGCGGGTGAACCCCACCCGGGACTGGAGGCGGCTGGACTGCGAGCTGCTGCCTGCGCTGCAGCGGCGGGGGTATGCGCCGCACTTCCATGAGCCGCCAGTGAAGCACCACCACCGATACAACGGCATCTGCGCCTGCGGGGAGGAGCACGAGTGACGGTCACGCCCTACACCCCGACTCCGTTCGCCGTCCCGACGGCCAACCCGGCCATCGGCGCGCCTGGGGTCGCCTATCCCTACTGCTCGCCCTCGGAGTTCCTGGCGTGGCCGACGGCTCTGGACACCTCCCAACTGGTGCCCGGTGGAGGTCCGCTGGATCAGTTGCGCGCCCTGGCGGACGTGATGAGCGCGGCCAGCGCGGACATCGATGATGTGTGCTTCGGGCTGGACGCCGCATCCAAGGGCGCGAGCCTGGTGGCGACGCTGAGCATCGAGAGCGCGGCGGTGAAGGTCATCCAGGGGCAGTTGCGCCTGGTGTGCGACTACAAGCCCATCATCCAGGTCAACGCCGTGGACATCGGCTTCGCCATGTCGAACCTCGCCAGCATCGGCGCGGCGCTGGCGGGGGAGATCACCTTCGGCGTGCGGACCATCTACGTCCCCCTGGGCACGGCGGCCATCTTCTCACCCATCCTGGGCGCGCTCTCCGCTCCCGCGCCGACCTCCAACGGGACCGTCATGCAGGTGGTGTG
>JAJYWM010000096.1 GCA_021791455.1 bacterium
CCGAGGCCACGACCTCGGTGACAGTAAACCAGGGGTGGCCGGCCAGGCGAGCCACCAGGTACTGCCCCACGGCGCCGGTGGCCCCTAGAATGCCCACTCGATAGCTGTGCCTTGCCACGGGACGAGTCTCGCAGATGCGGCGGTGAGCCCGAGTGGCGAGAGAGCGGTCACCAACGCTACAGTTAGCCGGTGCCGAGCGAAGAGACTGCCATGACCTTGCTCGGACCGGCCGCGGTCCACTGCCCCAACCCTGTTGGAGCGGACGCGGCTGGCATGCAGACCGTCGGGCGAATGCTCCGGCGTGGCGCGGGGGACGCGCGAACCAAGCTCTAGCGCACGACCGCTGAGCTCCCCCGGATCAGGACCAGGCCGCGTGGTCGCGCGCCTGGACGCCGCGTTTTACTGAGCCAACCGTCTGTTCTGAGGAGCAACACCCATGGCGGATCTTTTTCAGCTGAGCTGTCCAGTCTGCGGGCGACCATACGCTCACGGCCCGCTCATCTTCTGTGAGGAATGCTTCACCCCCTTGGAGATCACCTACGACCTGGAGCAGATCCGTCACCGGCTGACGCGACGGGTCATCGAGGCGAGGCGCTCTGACATGTGGAGGTATCGGGAACTCCTGCCGGTCACTGACGCGACCGGTCATGACCTCCCGGTCGGTTTCACCCCCCTGCTCGAGAGCAGGGGGCTCGGCCGCCGGTTGGGGCTTTCAGATCTGCACCTGAAGAACGACTCGGTCTGCCTTCCCACGCTCTCCTTCAAGGACCGGGTGGTGGCGGTAGCCCTGGCCCAGGCGAAGCACTTTGGCCTGTCGGTGGTCGGCTGTGCCTCCACCGGCAATCTCGCAAATTCGGTCGCAGCCCAGGCGGCCCGGCTCGGCCTGGAGGCCTGGATTCTGGTGCCGGCCTCCCTGGAGCCGGCCAAACTGCTGGCGACGGCCGTCTACGGTGCTCATCTGGTGAGGGTGGACGGAAACTATGATCAGGTGAACCGGCTCTGCGCCGAGATCGCCGAGACCCGGAGCATTGGATTCGTCAACGTAAACCTGCGCGCCTACTATGCGGAGGGCTCCAAGACGGTGGCCTTTGAAATCGCCGAGCAGCTGGGCTGGCGGCTCCCCGACAACGTGGTGGTGCCGATGGCAGGCGGGGCCCAAATCAGCAGGATCGCCAAGGGATTCAGGGAACTGGTGGAGCTGGGCCTAGTGGCGGAACGGCCGGTGCGCCTGTTCGGGGCCCAGGCCGAGGGTTGCTCGCCCATCGCCACCGCCGTGCGCACCGGGGCGCGCCAGATCATGCCCCAGAAACCGGACACCATATGCCGCTCGCTGGCGATCGGCGACCCCGCAGATGGGTACCGGGCCACGACGGAGATCCGCCAGAGTGGGGGAGCAGCCGAAAGCGCCTCCGACCGGGAGATCATCGCCGGCATGCGGCTTCTGGCCGAAACCGAGGGGATCTTCGGAGAGACAGCGGCGGGGGTGACGATCGCCAGCTTGGCCAAGCTGGTGCGGCAAGGTCGCATAGGTGCGCACCAGACGACGGTCGCCTGCATCACCGGCAACGGCCTCAAGACCACCGACGCGCTGTCAGAGTCACTTCCGCTCGGTCCTGTGATCCCGGCCCGTCTGGAAGCCGCCGAGCGTCTCCTGGAAGGCAGGGTGGCGGCCGCGTGACCCGGCAGGGTGCCGGCAGCACGGGGGATGACGGCAGGCCCCTGCGCCTTCGCGTTCCGGCGACCTCGGCCAACCTGGGCTGCGCCTTCGACACCGCGGCCATCGCGCTTCGCCTGCACCTCGAGCTCACGGCGACCCGGCGGAGCAGGCCGGGGCTGGAATTGAAATACATCGGTCCGCAGCAGGAGCGGGTCAAGGTGGGAGCCGAGAACCTTCTGCTGCGGGCGCTCCTCGCCGCCGCCGACCGCTTCGGTGCCGACCCGCCGGCTATGGCCCTCGAGGTCCGAAGCGACATCCCCATCGGGGTCGGCCTCGGCTCCAGCGCAGCGGCGATAGTGGCCGGGGTTGAGCTCGGGGCCCGGTTGGCACCGGAGACGCCCCTGCTCGCCGACAAGCTCAACCTGGCAGCGGAACTCGACGGGCATCCGGACAATGTCGCGGCGGCCACCCTGGGTGGATTCGTGGTGGTCTCCGGAGCTGGCGAGGCGGGGGGCCCGCGGACCGCCAAAGCTCACTTGGATGACGATTTGAGATTTGTGGTCGCGATCCCGAGCCAGGGTATGGCCACCGCCAAGTCCCGGCTGGCACTCCCCGCCACCTATCCGCGGGAGGATGTCGTGCACAACCTCCAGCGCGTGGCTCTCCTGGTAGCCTCCGCCTTCTCCGGCGAGTTCTCATTTCAGCCGGAGTTCTTCGACGACCGCCTCCATCAGCCGCAGCGGGCCCGAGAGATTCCCGGGGTCGCCGAGTGCCTGCGCATCCGCCACCCGGAGCTGCTGGGGGTCTGCCTGAGCGGGAGCGGCTCCGCGGTCCTCGCCGTTACCAGAGGATCTCCAGACATCGCCTCGCAGCTGCTGCGGGAGGCGTTCGACCGCCGCGGGGTGCGGGCCAGCACCCTCTCCTTGGGAGGGGACAACGCGGGCGCCGTGTGGCCGACTGGGGAATGACGAACCCCGCCACCCCGGTGGCCGGGCCGATCGTGCTGAAGTTCGGAGGCACGTCCATGGGGTCGGCCTCCCTCATCAGGCGCGCGGCTCAGATCATCCTGGACGAGCCTCCCAGGTGCGCACGCGTGGTGGTGGTCTCGGCCATGGGCCGGACCACAGATGCGCTTCTAGAGGCGGCGGGGGCGGCGGCACGCGGCGAACGAGCCAGATGGTCCAGTGCCGTCTCGCGGCTTGAGGCGGAACACCTTAAGGCCTGCCGGGAGCTGGGTTCGGCGCCGGGGCCAGAGAATGTGGCGGAGACGATCCGAGACCAGTTCTCCAGGCTACGCGACTGGCTGGAGCAAGCCTCGACCAGGGGGTGGATGGACGGCCCCGAGCTGGATCCGGTCTCCAGCCTGGGAGAGGTGTGCTGCGCTGCCCTGATGGTTGCGACACTGCGGACGCTGGGAGCGGCGTCCGTCGCAGTGGATGGCAAGGACGTCATCCTGACCGACTCCAGGTTCGGGGGAGCAACCCCCCTGGAGGACGGGACCAGGCAGCGGATCAGGACGCTGATAGCCCCTCTGCTCGAAGAGGGCACCATCCCTGTCGTGAGCGGATTTCGGGGTTCGACCGAGGACGGCAGGTCCACGACCCTGGGCCGGGGAGGCTCGGACACCACGGCCACCGTGATCGGGGCGCTGCTGCCGGCCCGCGAAGTTCGCATCTACACGGACGTCGACGGGGTCATGACGGCGGATCCGAGGCTGGTTCCTGAGGCGAGGGTCATCACAACTCTGTCCTACAGCGAAGCTGCCGAGCTGGCCTTCTTCGGAGCGCGCGTGCTGCACGCCAACTCCATTGAAATGCCGAGGCGCCACCAGGTGCGGGTCGCCATCCGCAACAGCTTCAGCCTCGATGGGACGGGCACCATGATTGGCCCCGAGGTGGCATCGCGGCCGGGCGTGCGCGCTGTCACCCACACCGGCGGAGCCAGGCTCTTCACCGTCCGTGGAGCCGACGGTGTCGGCTTCTCTCAGCTTGCGATACCCATCCTGGAGGCGCT
>JAJYWM010000023.1 GCA_021791455.1 bacterium
CTTCTCCCTCGGCGGTCTGTCGGTCACCGGCCTCATGACAGTCGCCGACCCCGAGCAGCCGCAGCGGTGTTTCGAGGCCTGCCGGCTGCTTCGAGACCGACTGGAGACCAGGATCGGGCGGCCGCTGCCGGAACTGAGCATGGGAATGAGCCAGGACTTCGAGGTAGCGATCGCTGAGGGCAGCACCGAGGTCAGAATCGGAACCCTGCTCTTCGGGCCCAGGGCTGCGAGGTCGGCCTAGGTCATACCTTGGGCGCTGCCGACCCCTGGCGCGGCTCGTCGGCCGCCCGGTCCGGACGGCGGCGCCAGATCCGGAAGCTGCGCAGCAGCCGGCGGTTTCGCATCTCCCCCAGGCTGTCCGATCGGCTGGCGATGAACAGATCGGGGCGCTGGGCGCGCCAGTCGCCCACTCCCGCTCGGATCAGGACCGTGAGATAGCTCGCCGCGGGTACCGCCACCAGAGCCCCCAGGAATCCACCCACGTCCACCCCGGCGAAGAGGGCCAGAAGCGTGACCACCGGGTGCAGCTGGACGAACCTGGCCTGGATCCTCGGCACCAGCAGATAGCCCTCGATGACGTGAATACCGAGAAACAGGATGAGTGTGAACAGGGCCAGCGTGGGGCTCTTGGTCAGAGCCAGGAGCAGTGCGACGGCCCCCCCGGCGAAGGGGCCAACCAGAGGGATGAGCTCGAAGATCCCGGCCGCGAGGGCCACCACCAGGGGGAACGGCACACCCAGCAACAGGGTGCCGACGCCGGCCATCGTTCCCACGACCAGCGCCAAGAACAGCTGCGCCCGCACGTAACCTCCGACCACCACCGCGTAGGCGTCCAGTCCGAATTCCAACTCCCGTCCAACCCGGGTGGGAAACAGGTTCACGAACCCCTGGCGCAATGCCCCTCCATCGCGCATCAACCAGAAGGCGACGACTAGGGAGACGATCACATCCACCACCACACCGATGGTGCTGGTCACCCCGGTCACCGCCAGGCCGGTCAACTGCGGCACCAACCCTGTGAGCTTGGAGGTGAGGTAGCTCACGGCGTTGATCTTTATGCCGTGCGCCAGCAGCTGGCGCTGTAGCTGGTTTATAACCCGGTCGGCGCGGTGCACGAAGCTCGGCGTCTGGGCTGCCAGCCCTCGGCCCTCCGTGACCAGGGGACCGGACGCCAGCCACACCACCAAGGCCAGCAGCCCTATCCCGACCACCATCGTGAGCAGCACGGCCAAGGTCCTCGGTAGGTGGAGCCGCTTGTCCAGCCGATCAACGACGGGTGCGCCCAGGAAGGAGATGATCGAGGCCAGCAGACTGCAGATGAGGACCGACAGCACCGCTGCCGCCAGCCCCTTCACGATGACGAAGAGCTGATATACGAGGAAGGCCGATAGCAGGACCGCAGCCGCCCTTCCCCACATGAGGGCGGAGCGCCGCAAGCCGTCGGTCGGCCGTCTCTGGGAAGGATCCTCGGGCGGCCCGGCGGCACCGCTGGGCGGGATGACGGGCCCTAGGGGCGTCGGTGTGCTGGTGGCCATGGTGGGGCGAGTTTACGAACTCTCCGTGGCAGAGGTCAGGACACGATCACCAAGATCTCCTGCCTGCCGCTGGCTCCATTGGGATAGGTGCCCGTGTCGGGGGAGGATTGCAGCCGTCCCCGTCCGTCCCTGGCCCTCACCGTGAGGGTGTAAAGGCCCGCCTGCGGGCGCCACGGCAGGCTCCAAATGGTCCAGGCGTATGGCGACAGTGGTCGCTCCAGGTCCGCGGTCACCCAGTGCCGGCCGCCATCAAGGCTGACCTGCACCAGGCTGATCCCGAGGTTCCCGGCGAAGGCGACTCCGCTGAGCAGGTAGGAGCGCCCGGCACCGAGGCGCGCGCTCCCCGGCGGGAAGTCGAAGCGCGAGAAGATGTGAGGTAGAGCGGCGGCGTTCCACCCCTGCGCCTCCCAGTAGCCGGTGTAATCGCCGCTGGAGGTGGATATCCTGGTCAACCACTTGGGGTCCTTCATCCCGTAATGCCCCGGGGCCAGCAGACGAGCGGGGAACCCATGCAGGGCTGGAAGGGGCCGGCCATCCAGTCGCGTCGCCACCAGGGTCGACCCGGCCATCGCCTCCTCCAAGGGCAGGCTCTCGGAGTAGCCGTCCGCACAGCTGAAGATGACCGTCCTGGCGCCCGCGGGAACTCCCACCCGCTGCAGAAGCCGGGCCAGGGGTACCCCCCGCCAACTTCCGTTGCTTATGAGGGTGCCCCCGACCGGGTTGGAGATGCACTCCAGGGTCTGCACCTGCTCGACTTCGGGCAGGGTCAGCAGCTCCTGGTAGCTGAGGGAGGCGTCCTCGCGGCCCAGAATGGTGAGTCTCCAGCCGGTGGGGTCGATCGCGGGTGGCCCGAAGAGGTCCTTGGAAACGACGTAAAAGTCAGAGGGGGAGGTGATGCCCGCAGGCAAGGCGCCCCGAGCACTACCCGGCGCCGCCGCAAGCAGAGCCGGCGGAGATCCCGCGAAGATTACCCGCGCACCCAGGTACCCGAGAGACGCGGCCCCAACCACAGCCCCCGACGAGGCCAAGAACTGGCGCCTGGTCATCACCCCGAGATGCCGAGAACCGAGGACGCCGGGCTGGCCGCCACCCCTGCGTGCCATTCCAAGGAGGATCTCGACCAGCGCCGAGATGAGCAGCCAATCCCCGAGGGTGGTGTAGGTGGCGGCGGTGCCGATGCCGCCCTGCGCGACCACGACCAGAGGCAGCGTCACCACCCAGAGCAGAAGACCCACAACGAGCCAGCGGAGCCTGGATGAGCCTCGCGCGTTGGAGCTGGCTGCCGGCTCACCGGCCACCCCAAGCCCGGCGCGACGGGACACGAAGACCGCCAGAAGGCTTGACAGGAGGACGAGCACCACGGCTGTGCCGAGCAGGAGAAGTGGTCGTCCCTTCTCCTGGAGAGCGTCGATCAGGGTCCCGAACACCTGGCCCGGCAACAAGAGGGCGACGCCCGATCCGAGCACGTCAAGCAGAGCGGGCACACCCGCCACCACTCGAAGGAGCAGCATGGCGGCAACTGCCAGTCCCCCAGCGCACGCCCCGAGCCCGGCGGCGGCTCTAGTCGTCAAGGCGAGGGGATCTCCGGCGGATCACGCCCAACCCATCCGAGCTTGCTCATTGCGCGCGCCGACCGGTCACCCAATGGTCCGCTCCCGGCCCTGGCCGCTGGTACACCGCTCATCATCCCTCGCAGGAGGTTCTGTCTTGTTGGCGTGCCAGCGGGGAAGGTCACCGCTGCACAGGGCGCAGGTCCCGAAGGAGTAAGCGCAGACGCTCACGGCCGCGCCAGCGGTCGGCTTCGAGCTCGTAGAGGGTGTCCACGACCCTGCCCGGGGGAAGGTGGCGGCTGATTCCCGGTCGGTTGAAGGCGATGGCCTCCATCTGAGCCGTGCCGTCGTCCAACACCACTTTCAGGTGGTCCTCAGAGGGTCCGAACATCTCCGCGCTCACGATCCGACACGCCAGAGAACACAGGAGAACTTTGGGGTTGCCCATGCCGAAGGGACCAAGCTCGGCAAGCTCATCGCTGAGCTTGAGATTGCACTCCGACATCCGAATCACGGCGTCCGCTCGAAAGACGCGGCATGGATTGCGGCTCCCAATCTGGGCCGTCA
>JAJYWM010000294.1 GCA_021791455.1 bacterium
TCTGGACGGGGTGTTCCTGGCGTCTCTCGGGATCGACTACGAGTTGAACGGGACCTACTGGGTGGTGGCGCACATCCACTACGTCCTGGTGGGTGGGTCCCTCTTCGCAGTGTTCGCTGCCCTCTATTACTGGTGGCCAAAGATGTTCGGCCGGTACCTCAATGAGCGCCTGGGCAAGTGGCACTTCTGGCTCATGATGATCGGGTTCAACCTGACCTTCATGCCGATGCACTTCCTGGGCATAATGGGCATGCCCCGGAGGATTGCGACCTACAGCGCGGCCAGCGGTTGGGGCCCGTTGAACCTCCTGGAGACCATCGGCTCCTACATCATCGCCATAGCCATCATGGTCTTCCTGTACAACATGGCGATCTCCCTGCACGGACCCAAGACGGCTGTGAACGATCCCTGGGAGGGGAACTCCTTGGAGTGGTTCACGAGTTCTCCGCCGCCGCCCGAGGACTTTGACAAGGACCTCCCCACGATTGAGAGCAACCGGCCGCTGCGGGACTTCCGGCTGCAGGGCAATGCCATCAACCCTCCGGGGGCGGTGCTGCCTTGACCGCGCATCCGAGCCGGGTGGCGGTTTCCAGGGCGCGCACTTCTGTGCAGGTGGGCGGCGGGGCCGTCGGCGGGTTGGGGGCATTGCTCGGGGCCCATTTGCCGCCAACACGGACGCAAGTGGCGGGAGGGAGCTGATGCACCGCAAGAGCGCCGGCGCCAACATGCGCCTGGGGATCACGCTCACCCTCATCGCCATCCTGATGATGGCGGTGGCCTTCGGCTGGGCCGCACTTTACCTCGGCACCACCCATGGCTGAGGAGGCTGATCGGATGGAGGGGGCCGAGCAGCACGAGCAGGAGCACCTGCCCGGCCCGAGCTTTTGGCCGATCCTGCTGGCGCTGGGTATCTCGATGAGCCTGATCGGCGTGATCACCAAGCTGGCGGTCCTGATCATCGGACTTCTAATCACCCTGATCGCACTGGGTGGATGGATTCGCGACGCCAGGCGCGACTATCGCGAGCTCACCTAGCGCGGCGGCCAGGGTCGCTGGCCGCTGATGGAGGTGCCGGTCCTTGTCGGGGCCGTCGCGGCTGGAGGAAGTGTCGGGCTGGGGGCCATAACCCTTGCGGTTGCTTTCATCCTTGCGTTTGGCGCGAGCCTCAGCCTGCGCAGCATCTGGGCCAAGCAGACGAAGGAGGACCCCGACGCTCCTAGAACGGGCCGGTTGGACCCCCGCGCGAAGCAGCTGCGCTCTCCCGCCCTGGGGCCCATCAGGACCCGCTACCGCTTGCTGCTTAGCTTTGACTTCGGCTGTCTGGCGATAGCCTCAGCGGTGTTGCTCCTGGTCGGCCTGATCCTCATCTTTCGTGGGCTGGGGGTATGAATACTAATGGTCCACCCCGCTAACATGAGAGCGAAATGAGCTGGGATACCCTGATTCGTCGGCGCTTCGAGGTGGTGGCCGCCTCGATCGTGCTGGGGGCAGCCTTCGTGCTCGTGGTGTGGGCGTTGATGGTGATCCTGAAGGTCGCCAACCCCTACGTGTTCCACTTCAACCTGCTGATGGACATCCTGCCCTGGTTCACCCCCGTGCTCATCATCCTGGTGCTCGGTATTCCCCTATATCTGCGCGTCACGGGCTGGCTCATCGGGCCCGACGGGGGCCTGCAGAAGGTGGTCGAGAAGCGGTTTGAACTGGTGTCCGGGGCAGCCTTCTACTTGCTGGTTTACTCGATGGCGGTGTGGGCGGCCATGTTGATCCTGCGGACCTGGGACGGCTACGACTTTCACTACAACATGGCCGTGGACTGGCTTCCCGCAATCGTGCCGCCGTGGATGATGTGGGCGCTCGGTACCCCCATGGTTTGGAAGGTGCTGGGCGCGCTCGGGGGGACTTATGAGGTGAGCCGGGTGAGGGTCAGGAACTGGACCGCCATAACCCTGGGATTCCTACTGGGAGGGTTCTTTCTCACAGGGGGTGGCCTGCTTCTCAACGAAGGTGTCTACGCCGGGACTGCGGGCCTGCCGGTGGCGGTACAGCAGGACATGGTCGACTTCGGGATCCTGGTGTTCAGTGTCGGGGCCATCTTCTGGGCCATCATGTTGGGCAACCTGTGGTGGGGGTGGCGCCGAGAGCCCGCGCCCAGCGGCGAGCTGCGTCCCATGGACCGGCTGCGTCTGGAGCGGCCCCGGATAATCGCCCAGTCGTTTGTCATGATCAACGTAACCTTTGGCCTGGTGGGGTTGATGATGACGGCCCTCCAGCACGTCGACGACCAGGACTTCCACTTCTATCTGGCGAAGGACATCTGGGGTTTCGGGCTTCCACTGTTCTTCGGCTGGTTGCTCTACGCGGGCGTCGTGCAGCTGGTTCCCAACTGGCTGGCCCGGAGGAACCCAGCGCGCTGGGGCAGTGGGCTGGAGCCCGCCGATGGCCCCGCTGGCCCGCCGAGCGGGCAGGCTTCGTGGGGCTACCAGGGGCGCGACCTGGTCGAGTCTGGGAGCTGATCGGAGCGTAACCGTCTCCCCGGCGGTTTGCGCCGTTCGCCCCTCGACGAATGGGGCGGCTGGTGTGGCACCACTGCGCCGGAGGCAGGGCGAGCGGACCCCAAGATCTGCCAACCATCGCCTGATGGCCTTGGTCTTCAGAGTTGGGCGCGCCCCAAACGCCGCTTCGTTCGCACCGGCTCGGCGCCCATCAGATGCCTCTGGGAACGGTGGCCGGCGCCATCCTCCCCGTCTGCTCTCAACAGCTACCGGACCCCGCTGGAGCCCAATTGGCGCAAGATGCACCTGCGGCAGCCGTCAGCCAGAGGTGGGGCCGGACCGATCGGGCGTCCGCCAGGGAGACTCCTCGCACCCCTCGCTCACCGCACCTTGAGCTCTCCCGCCAGCACCCGCAGCACCAGGGGATCAATCAGATCGCGACTCTGGCAACGTTGTTCCAGGTTCTCCATCCCCGCCCACGCTTGAAAGGCATCCAGCGTCTGCTCCCGCGGGGCGCCTGCAGCGACCAGGCCACGGCTGAACAGGGCCTGTCGCAGGCGTTCGACCACCTCGGCATCCAGGGGGAGCAGCTCGGAGGCGTCGGGTTCTTCAAAGTGGACCCTCCAGAGGTCGACCAGGCGAACCAACTCGGGGATCGGCGTCTCGTGATCGTCCACGCGCAGGTCCACCATGCGGTCGTCGAAGCCTCCATATCCAGCCCCTGCGCGCACCACCAGAATCGCCGCCGACTGTCTCCCGCGCCGGTCGCCACCGGCCATGTCACCAGCCTCAAGGGCCCGCAGCAGCCGTGAGGCCAGGGACCCACCGCTGCTGCGGAATTGGTCCAACAAGGCGTCCACCACCGCCTCGCCGGCGAGAATGTTGCCCTGACAGGCGCATCCCGGACCCACCTTGCCCCCGGCCCAATCGAAGCAGGCCGATCCAGTGTAGGTGGCGGCGCCGCCGGAACGATCCACGACGCCCAGTTGGCGATGATCGCGGCCCTCGTCCGCCCCGGTGAGCTGCTCCACCACGTCTTGAGCCCCGACGCCCGAAGACAGCAGTCTGAGCCCCTCCACCTTGTACGAGGTGTTGGCCAGGGCCTGGGTTGCTATGGCGCCGGAGCCGCTGGCGGCA
>JAJYWM010000250.1 GCA_021791455.1 bacterium
CGCCTCACCGGCCCCCCAGCGCACCCCTCTCAGCACCTGGTCGGTGGATTCAGGCTAAGTGTCCCCCTGTCACTAATTCACGTGTCTGGGAAACGGCGCCCCCTCAGGGGCATCGAGGCGCCATCAGGTGCTCTCACCGGTTTGGCCTTGGACCCAACGCATCTCGCCCCAGTCATTTGACAAGCCTCCCCTGATGGGGCACGATTGCGACCGAGGCATGGAAGCTCGCAGTGTAGGCGGAGATCGGGCGTCTCCAGTCCGGGGAGACAGCACGTCGGAGGGGTCTTGCTCTGGGTATGCGCAAGGCGATGGTGAGAACAGGCAGGCATGACCAAACGCGAGCAGAGTGCAGCCTTGGTCGGTGACGAAGCCACCGAGTTGGCCTACCGAGCCAACGCTTGGCTGTCGCGTGGTGCCTTGGCAGTCTTCCCGACGGCGCCCGCCCTGGCGCTGATTGTTTTCAAGCTGCACCTACCGGAGCTCTGGACCTTGATAGGTGTCTGCTTTCTCGCAGCCATCACCTGCCTGGTGCCGGGAGCACGCCTTAACCGTCAAGCGAGTTACGCCGCCAGCAAGTTCCTGACGGACAAAGAGAGACGGCCGATCACTGTGAAGTCAGGGGGCATTCGCTCGAGGGGCTGGCAGATAGAGATCGAGCGGGCCCACCAGCGGCTGGCGGCAGAGAGCGCGGAGACAGAACAGCAGGCAGCAGCGGATCTCCGCAATCAGCAATGGCTCAATCAAAAGCAGACGAAGTGGGAGGAGTACCGCCGGACTCACCGCGGCGATGAAGGCGATCAGGCATGACCAAACGCGACCAGATCGCAGAGTTGGTCGGCGAAGACGCGGCCGACTTGGCCCTCCGTGCGAATAAGTGGATGATGCGAGCTATCTCCGCCGCAGTACCAATCCCAATCCTCGCGGTGCTCTCATCGATCCTGCACGTACCGCAATTGTGGCTTCTTGTCCCAATCTGTGGGATAGCGGCGATCGGCATGTCCATCCCGGGAGCTCGGCTGGACAATCAGGCTGGCCGAGCCGCTAGCGCTTACCTGTCACACTCTGAAGGGGTTCCCTTGACTGTGAAATCAGGAGGGATGCGTCTTTGGGTGTGGCAAAAGGAAATTGAGCGGGCCCACCAGCGGCTGGCAGCCGAGAGTCGGCAGTTGGAGAACCAGGCAGCAGCGGATCTCCGCAATCGGCACTGGCTCGACCGAAAGCAGGAGAAGTGGGAGGAGTATCGGCAACAGCACCCCCAAGATCCGGGGCAAGGCGGTTAGTGCTTATCCCCGTTACTCAGCATTGCTGAGCCCCGGGTTTGGATAGGTAACAGCACTCCGTAAGTGCCATCGCCTCAAAGTGACGCCCGAAGTAGACAGCCGTCACTCTGCGACCCTGTGGCAGACTAACCCGGTCCTGTCTGGTAGAACGCGCGACACTGGGCTGTGGTCTGCCGTCGAGCGCCGGTGGTTGCGTAATAGGTAACGGCGGTACCGGCGGCGACATCCCGACCCGCAGGTGGAGACTGACTGTAGACCATACCGCTGCCAATTGGCGGCGGGCCACCCACGGTCGTGTGAGCTATACCCACGAGTCCGTCTTGGCGCAACGCTGCCCGCGCCTGGATGGGAGTCAGGCAGAATAGATCCGGCACAACCGCTCTCCCCGTCGCCACGCCTCCCCCGGCACAAGCCTCTAGGACACCCGCCAACCCAATCGCTAGCACGGCAGTGGTGCCGCGTGAAATGTGCTCGCACGTCATGAGCACGGCCCGCCCTGGCCCCGGATGGAGACCGCGACGACCACAAGGCGAGGACGTGTCCGCCCGGAGCCACAAGGACACCGGGAACCGGTCTCAGCGGACGGAAATCTGGTCACGTTACCTAATTTACACCTGCGCAATCTTTGGGTAAAGCGCTTGTCGCCAGACGCCCTACTTCGACCTCGGGTGCTCGGCGACCTGGATCAACTCCCCGTTGCCTCATCCGCGACTTGAGCGACGGCCGCTCCGCCGCGGACTGTCGAGAGCGGCGTGAACACGTGTTGGGCACCCGGGCCGAGCAGTCGCTGGAACGCGCCTTGTAGGTTCTGGCGCCGGTTATGGCGGTAGACGAATTCATCCAAGTAGCTCTGAAGCTGGTTCCGGCCGACGCCGTGAAAGGTATCCATGGCGTCCCATCAACGGCCACAACCAGCTGTCGCTGCTACTGGATGGGGAGAGCTTCGATGACGGCCGCCTGCGACGAACTATCACGACCACCGTGGAGGGCACTGCCGCTTGACCAACTGACTCGCCTTCCTGGAAGGAATTTGCACAGGACTTGACAAGGCCTCCTTCAGCAGTATATGATGCTGCTATGCTTAGCACTAAAGGCACCCTTGCCGTAGACTTCACGAGTTCGGTGCCACTTCATGAGCAGGTCGCGGCGGCCCTTCGGCGCGCCATTGCGGACGGGGAGGTCGGCCGGGGCGATCGACTTCCGCCAGCCCGAGACCTCGCGGCCGTCCTTGGCGTGAACAGCAACACCGTCTTCAGAGCCCTCCGGGAACTGCGCGACGAGGGCATTCTGGAATTTCGACGGGGACGCGGAGTCCGCGTGGTGGCCGATGGCCCAGATAGGAGCCTCCTCGTCGCCAAGGCGCGGGACCTGGTGATGATGGCTCGGGAGCACGGGTACCGACTTGACGAGCTTGCCGAGATCATGGAGGCAATTGGATAGCGGTATGAAGACCCTTGAGCGCGACGACCCTGCCCTGCTGATCGCCGACCCAGAGGCACTCATTGAAGAAGCCAGGACGCGGCAACGGCGGAGGCACCGCCGACTCGCAATCATTTCGCTTCTGGCGGTGGCTGGCGGGGCAGGTCTGTTGATTTCCAAGTCAGGTGGCGGCGGTCGCGGCCCCACGTCAGCCTCCGTCGCCTCACCTGGCCAGATACAGACCTTCCTCAAGCTGGCCCAGCGCGGCACCCAAGGCGTCTTCGCCGAAACCTATACCGTAACGACCGCGTCCGCCCACGGAGGCACGATGCGTCTCCAGGTGAACGTGGCGCAGCGCTCGCACGACCTGATCCGGTACCAGGTCACACCTGCAGCCTTCTACGGGGAGGGAGCAAACCAGAGCTTCGAAGTCTTCGCGGCCGAGGCAGGACAGAAGCTGCCGCAGGGAGGTTCTGGACTCTATTCATGCTCGCTTCCAACTGCCGGTTCGTCGTGGTCATGTAAGGGCCCGTACACCGGCATCGGGATGAGCAGCAGCAATGCCCTCCTTGGTCCTTACCCACCACAAGCACTGCTCGGCGGTCTACAGAACGCGGCCGAGACGTATACCGGAGTGCCCAGTGGGCGCAAGCCTGCTGGCGAACGAGCTGTCCTGTTTTCCAAGACCGTCGGTGGTCGATCTCTCCGGTGCCTGCAATTTGACCGTGGAGCCAGCAAGCTGGGGAGTGTTTGCTTGGCCGCGAATGGCGCCATCGCGTCCTATGACCTCCCGGGAGAGTTGACATCGGTCGGGTATGGAACGGCGACGCTTCGCTCCTTTTCAGACCACGTCGCCCTGAGCGCCTTCGATCTCCCCGCCAAGCCGTAAGAACGGACAGCCTCGGCGCTGGTAGGGAGCCCTG
>JAJYWM010000021.1 GCA_021791455.1 bacterium
TGGCCCGTCAGCTGAGCGAGGTGCCCGAGAACGGCATGAAGCTGGGGGTAGGCCTGATGCTGGTCACCTTCGGCACCTTCTGGGGAGGCGAGGGGGCGGGGGTGCGCTGGCCAGGATCCGACCTGGCCCTGCTGGGCCTGCTGGCGATCTACGCTGCGATCACCTGGGCGGCGGTGTCCACACTCACGCGCAGCCGCGGGCTGGGGGCGGCCGAACCGACATGACCGTGCGGCGCCTTCTGGTGAGCTTCGGTCGCTTCTGGTGGGACTTCATAGTCGGGGACACGCCCGAGATCGCGGCCGGGGTCGCCTGCCTGATGGTCGTGGGCTGGTTCCTGGCCCGGGGCCTGTCCGCGGCTGCGGTCGTGGTGCTGCCGGTGGCCGTGATCGTGCTGCTCCTCGCGAGCCTCTACCGGGGCATGCGTTCCGCCTGACGCCGCCGATCCCGCGGCGGTTGCCTGCCCGCGACCGTCCGTGATTCCACGGAGGGGTGGGATCGCGTAACCACCCTGTCTTGGGCGCCCCCGCACGGCCACGATGGAGTCAGTGATGATCGCCGCCGAGGCCTCCTCCGCACAGGGGAACAGGGCGGCGGCGGTGCCGGTGGTTTTGGAGGCTGGTCATGAGACGCAAGACATTTGACGGGATTCTCACCGCAGGCGGGGCGATGCTGACCCTGGTCCTGATCGTCGCGGGCGCGCTGCTCATGTGGGGAGCGGTGTTCACGCAGAACGAGGTGCACAGCCAGTTGGCCGCCCAGAAGATCTACTTTCCAACGGCCGCCGCGTTTGCGCACGCGAAGCCGGGCACGGAGATCACCCCGAGCATGAAGCCGTATCTGTTGCAGTACGCGGGACAGGAGGTGTTGACGGGGGCGCAGGCGGATGCCTACGCCGACCACTTCATCGCGGTGCACCTCTCCGAGATGCCGTACCACGGTGTCTACTCCCTCATCAGCACCGCAGCCCGCTCGTCAGCTCCGGGCTCCTCCCAGGCGCAGCAGCTGTCAGCGCTTGAACAGACCTCCTTCCAGGGCACGACCCTGCGCGGCCTGCTGCTGGAGGCGTACGCGTACGGGACCATCGGCACGATCGCCTTGGTCGCAGCGATCGTGAGCTTCGTGTTGGCGGCGGTCTCGCTGCTGCTGACCCTGGCCGGCTACATGCACTGGCGGCGCACCTCTCCTGCGGTCCAGATCTGACCCAGCCGGCAGTTCCGCAGAGTTCAACGCTGGGACCGGGCCCCGTCCCCTCAGGGGACGGGGCCTGGTTTGTGCCCGGGGTCTCTGCCCGCCGGAATGGGACTCACGGGGATCCCGCCTGAGCACGTTCGGCTGCGGGTGCGGGCCCTAGCCGACCGCGTGGTCCCTAGGACCGGGTGGGCACCGCCTCCTCACGGGAAGCGCGCAGCGGGGCGAGGGCCTCGGTCCAGCGCTGCAGCTCATCGAGCATCGCCTGGGCGGCCTCATCCAGCACCGGATTGCTCTGCAGGCGACCGTCCTCGTTCAGGAACTGAGCGACGAACGGGATGTTGACCGACTCGAACACCGGCACCATCTTGAGCGTGGTGACCACCTGCTTGAGCATCTGCACCGCCCGGGTACCCGCTGCGACTCCGCCATAGCTGACAAACCCGATGGGCTTGTACTGCCACTCGTGGTTCAGGTAGTCGATGGCGTTCTTCGTCGCGGCGTTGAACCCGTAGTTGTACTCCGGGACCACGAAGACGAAGGCGTCCGCCCTGGTGACGGTGCGACTCCAGGCCTTGGTGTGCTCGTGGACGTACTCATGGAAGCGCGGATGCTTCGGCTCGTCCAGCAGGGGCAGGTTCACGCGGGCGAGGTCGACCACTTCCAGGTCGAAGCCACCATGAGTCACGGCGTGGCCATGAAACCACTGCGAGACCGGCAGGCCGACCCGTCCTGGGCGGGTGCTGCCGATGACGATCTGAAGTAAGGGTCTGGGCAAAAGAAGGCTCTCCTCAACGCGGCCAAACCGGTGAAGCCGCGACCTGGGTCTGTTGATCAGCTTCTCTCGAGCGTAGCGCGCCCAGACCAGTCGAGTTCGCTCGAACTGCAGGCTCGAGGTTTGGCGTCTCTCCTCTCAGGGGTGGTGGCTCGGGTCACGGCCCAACGCCGCGGCGACTTCGTCGAAGTGGGTCCTGGCGTCGCCAGCCGCTGCGAGGCGATGCCTTGCCCCGGTTGCATCCAACAGGTCCTCGACGGCAGGAGCTAGCTCTGCCCAAAGCTCCCAGGGCACGATCACGCCCTGGGGCTTCCGGTGGCTGCCAAAGGCCACGGGCTGAGCCGCAGCGCCCAAACGAGCGAAGTCGGCGACAATCAAAAAGTGGTGCCCGCACCAGGACTCGAACCTGGAACCTTGGGATTAAGAGACCGCGCAGCTGACGTCCGCCGGTGACCGGCACGGTTCGCCTCCGACTTCAAAGCGTGGCGGTCAGGTGGTAGGCGGGTCCGCCGGGGACCGGGCGAGTACGCACCCGTTGCTGTCAGAGTTGCTGTCAGTCCAGGAAGTCCCGACACGCCTCGTAGGTTGGGGGTGATGGCGGCAAGTTTGGCCCTGAGCACAGCGAGCGGGACATGTGGACAGCCGCGGGCGGGGGCGCCAGCGGACGAGCTGAGTGGTCTGGTTGCCCGGAGCCCGGCCGCTGCGAGGAGCCGCAATGGTCCCACGACGGTGCTTCATCGGCACTGGTCCCGCTGTACCTTCGGGAAGAATGGGCGTAGCCTTGGCTTTGACAAGGGATTGGTCGGGGCCAGTGCGACGCGGAAGAGCTACACATGGAGGGCCTGCCGTGAACGTTGCCGGAGCGCGTTCCGACCTGGCGGCACACGAGAAGGCGGTCCGGTCGTCGCTTGAGCAGGTGGTAGCCCGGCTGAGCGCGGTCCTGGGGGAACGTTTAGTGGCGTACATCGGCGGAGTGACTGAGGCCCGAGCAGTGCGAGAGTGGGGGACCGGGGAGAGGGCTATCAGTGATCCCCGGGTTCCGCCCCGGCTCCGGCTGGGCCTGCAGCTGGCGGAGATGCTCAGCGATTGGGGAGACTCACCCGACGTGGTGCAGGCCTGGTTCCAGGGGGTGAACCCGCAATTGGGCGACCGAGTCCCGGCGCAGCTGCTTCGCGAGGGTGAGGTGAGTGAGGTGGGGCCGACGTCGCTCGAGGCCGCGCGTGCCTTTCTGATCGGGGGCTGAACAGGTTGGCGTTGGTCGGGGCCCGACCGGAGCAGCCAGTGTTCCGAATCGGCCGCCGACCAGATCCCTGGGCGTGGCCGGATTGGCGCCTTGCGGGCCCAGGGGGTACCTCTGGCAACCGCTGGGACGATCCTTTGGGTCGGTGCCGCGTCCTGTGCGCGTCCTCCCAGAAGCTTGGCGCGTTCCTGGAGACGCTGGCCCGGTTCCGCGCGGCGCCCCAAGTGGTCCGCGATCTGGCTGCCATCAACGGTGAGATAGACGCGATCCCGCCGGGGAAGGTGCCGGCGAGCTGGTGCCGAGGGCGGATGGTTTCACGGGCCCTCCTGGTCGGCGAGTACGCGGATGTGGGGCACCACGAGTCCCTGGTTCACCTCAACACGGAGTTGGCCCACGAGGTCGCTCCAGCGCTGG
>JAJYWM010000271.1 GCA_021791455.1 bacterium
GGACCGCAGCCGCCCTCCGCAGAGAGTCAGCGCTGGCTTCGGAAAGCCCCAAGAAGCGCACCTTGCCGGCGGCCACGAGCTCGGCCATGGCACCGACGGTGTCCTCTATGGGCACCATCGGATCGACCCGGTGCTGGTAGTAGAGGTCGATGTAATCGGTGCCGAGCCGTGCCAGTGAGGCTTCGCAACTGCTGCGCACGTATTCGGGTCGGCCGCAGATGTAGGTGTCGGGAGAATCATCGTGGACTATCCCGAACTTGGTGGCGAGCACCACACTCTCACGCCTTCCCGCCAGCGCTCGGCCGAGGAGACGTTCGTTGTGGCCCTCGCCATAGGCGTCGGCCGTGTCCCAGAAATCGACTCCGAGGCCCAGGGCCCGATCCAACGTGGCCAGAGACTCCGTCTCGTCCGCCGGTCCATAGGACTGCGACATGCTCATGCATCCCAGCCCCACCGAGGACACGACCAGTCCCTGCCGTCCAAGCCTGCGACGCTCTTCGACACCTGATGTCATGGGATTCATCTAACCTCCGCGTGGCAGCCGTAGGACCGGGCGGGCCTTCTGTGGAGTCCCCGCCCCAACTTAACCCAGGGTAGCCGCCTCGCGGCCCTTGCCGCGCATTCGGCCATCATTTGAGGCCATCTCAGGCTCATCTCAGCCCTTCAACGGGGCGCCCGGCTTGGTCACCCGGCGAGTGGGGTCAACCCGGACCGCTGCTCCGGCCCCAGCAGGGATTCGCTCCAGACTCCCGCAGCGTCACTTGAGCAGCCGCGACAGACGCCGGTCCGCCAGGATTCGGCCGCCGGTCTGGCACTCCGGGCAGTAGTAGAGCGACCTGTCCTTGTAGCTCACCTGCCGCACGGTGCTACCACAGGTTGGGCAAGGCTCACCGACCCTGCCGTGAACACCAAGACGCTGCCGCTTGTCCTGCCGCAGGACCGTAGGCGATAGGTCCATCGCTCGCCGCACCTCCTCGCGGATCAGCTCGGTGGCCGCGACCCACAGGCCCGACACCTCCTTGTCGTCAAGGGTTCGAGCCAGTCGGAAAGGAGAGAGCCGGGCCCGGTGGAGGATCTCGTCAGAGTAGGAGTTTCCGATGCCGGAGATCACCGTCTGGTCCGTCAGCACCGTCTTCAGAGTTGACGCGCTGGACTGCAGAGCCGATTGGAGATACTCTCGGCTGAAAGATTGGTCCAGCGGGTCCGGCCCCAATGAGGCTATTCGGGTTAGCTCCATTGGGTCCTGAACCACCCAGAGGGCGAGCCTCTTCTCGGTTCCTGCCTCTGAGATCACAAGGGTCAGCGGGTCGCCCCGGGTCTCCCCATGCGAGAGGCGGATGACCATGGCCTGCAGGCGCCGTGGCCCCACCGGGTCGACTCTCATTTCAACCCACCCCAACTTGCCAAGGTGGATCACGAGCCAAACCCCGCCAAGGTCGGCGCAGATGTGCTTGCCCCGACGCTCCCAGTTGGCCACCGTCAGGCCAGTCAACCGGGAGATGGGGATTTGATAGGTCTTGAGAGCCGCGACCGAAGTCAGACGCACCGAGTCCACCCGGCGCCCCCGGCAGCTGATGCGGAGGGCGTTTGTCAGTGCCTCCAGCTGTGGCAACTCTGGCACTCCCATATTGAAGCCCATTGGAGCCGTGCCCGGTTTCTCCTGCGCCGTCCGGGATTGGGTGGGATGCTCAAGTCAGAGCTCGGTGGTCGTCCCGGGATCGCAAGCGCCTTAAGCTGGGGGGACAAGCAGCAGTCAGCGGGAGGGCACCAACCTGCGCAGCTTCGCCTATGACGAACAGGTGGCCGGTCAATCGGATGCCGTGAGGCGGGCCCTCGATTGCCCCGGGGTCCCCGCCCTCGACCCCAGTCGCCCTGTGCTGTTCTCGGGGATCGGGACATCGCTACACGCCTGCCGGGTGGCCGCCTACTGGGTGGCAGAGCTCTCCCTGGGGCGCATCCGGCCTGCGGCGGTGGAAGCCCACGAGCTCGCGCTGCACGGCCGGTTCACCCCGGAAGACCAGATTGTGGTCGTCTCGCACCGCGGCACCAAGCGCTTCCCTGGAGATCTGCTGGCGCGCGCTCGAACAGCAGGCGCCACCACCGTCACGGTCACCGGGCTGGGTGCCCCCAACCCTGGGGGGGACCACATCTTGAGGACCGGATCTGACGAGCGGGCCAGCACGCACTCCGTCTCCTACCTCACGGCCTTGGCCGTGCTCGGGCAGCTAGTGGCGCGGATGCTTGATCATGGCGAGTTTCACAAGGCCTTGGCTGGAATCCCCGACGGCATCCGGGAGACACTCTCCCTGCCCGCTCCGGTGGAGGTTCTGAGCCGTCTCATCAACCGGGAACCGATCCTGGTCACCGGGTTCGGGATAGACGAGATAACCGCCGACGAGGCGGCCCTCAAGATCAAGGAGGGCTGCTACCTATACGCGGAGGGGATGTCCGAGGAGCTCGCTCTGCACGGGACCCCAGCAGCCTTCGACCCCCGAATGGGCGCCATCGTGATCAAGCCCGGCCGCGACGACGGGGAGCGCCTGAGGGACCTTACCGCCCTCCTCCTCGAGCTCGGCGTGGCGGTCCTGGAAGCGGGGCCGGCCGCGGCCGATCTTCCCTTCGCGGACGTGGAATACCTCCTGCGTCCATTTGTCGCGATCATTCCAGTGCAGCGGTTGGTCGCGGAGCTGGCCCGACGCCGAGGGTCCAATCCGGACCTGACCCGAGGAGACGTCGAACCGTGGGCATCGGCCATCCCCAAGGTGCGACTCTAGGCCAGAGCTCGGAGGAAGCCGACATCGACCCGGGTGGCCAGACCCGGGCAGGCGAGCGTTCCAAGGGTACACAGGGGCTGACTTCAGGAAGGTGGCACGGCCTTGGACCGGCGCCCTACCGGTGACCCTTGGCGAGCCGTCGCCCTTGGACCACGTGCCCCGGCTGTTTCCAAAGCGCGCGGCGGAGGGCCACCCGACCCTGGGACGCGGCGGGTGTCGACGGCGTCACCCCATCCTGGCGGCGGATTGGCGCCAGGCGTCAGTAGCTTTCCTAGACTGCCACCAGAGCAGGGAAGCGAAGAGCGCCACCGGCGCAATCAGCAACAGAGCCATGCCCCGGTATCCGGTGGCCGGTATCAAAGCGCCGAGGAGAGCGGGTACCAGGATGGACATTGAGTTGCTCACAGCCAGAAGACTGGCATTGGCCCGGGCCAGTCCCGCCCGAGGCGAGGACTCAGCCACCTGAGCCAGCACGATCGGGAACGTGACACCGTGGGGCAAGCCCAGAATCCCCATCGCCAGGAGGAGGGTCGCAAAGCCGTGCCCGGTGACCAGCAACAGCAATCCCAGCATCGTCGTGGCAGCGGACCCGAGCAGCAAGGGGACCTTGGGCCGGATCGGTGCCCGCCAGGCGACGGTCCCTCGAGCGATAAGCGAGGTGGCGAAGAAACAGGTGAAGCCGATCTGCGCCTGCTCCGGGGTGACCCCGAAGGCTGAGCGCGCCAGCAGCGCCCCGAACACCGTTATGGCAGCGAAGGGAACCGCATAGAGCAACTCTCCCGTGACCGCGATGCGCCAACCGGGTTCGGCCAGCGGCCCGCCGCGGGGTAGGAACCGGCGGC
>JAJYWM010000353.1 GCA_021791455.1 bacterium
GGAGCGGGCGCTGGCACCCCTTTTGTTCCGAGATGAATCCCCCACCGCTGCGGATGGCCCGGTTGCCCCCGCGCAACGCTCAGCAGCGGCTCAGGAGAAGGCTCACCGCCACCTGCTCGATGATGGCACCCCGGCCTACGACTTCAGCGGACTCCTCGACGAGCTGGGCACCATGACTCGCCAGCAGATCCGAGTCGGTGCCACCACCTTCCTCAAGGTCACCACTCCCACCCCGCTCCAGCAGCGCGCCTTCAGCCTCCTCGGCGTCCCCATCACCGTGTAGCCAGACGACACCACCCCACGGTGATCTCGTCTGATCTCACCCTAACTCAGGAACTTCCGCCTTAGGGCCAGCAGGAACTGACCACTGGCGGCCACCAAACCAGCCCCGGAAGGCCAATGGGCAGCCGGCGCGGTCCGGCTCCCCGATACCCCGCCATCAAGAAGGCCGCCTGATACTCTCCCCGAGGGTAAATCGCTAACTCAGGTTGGACCCCTGAGCATCGTGCAGCAGGGCTCGACGAGGGCTCTCGCGTTGGGTGGACGCGGAGCGGCCCGCCATCTGGGCAGCGCCCAAGGTGTGCCTCCGGGGACGCCGGCAGCGCTTCCCCTCCCACTGGAGGAGGCCGACTTCAGGGTCTGCTGTAATTCAGCCTCGCGGACCGGTGGCCACTCTTACGGCTGCGCCCACTGGAGGAGATCCGGCCGCGGCTGTGGGTAGGGGACCGGGCCTTCCTAGGAGGTACCCCTGCCCGTAACCCACTCCTAGTCGACGCAGGGTGTCGAGTTCAGCCTCAGTCTCGACCCCCTCGGCAACGATCACTGCGCCCGTTGCTGCGGCGAAACTCACCAATGCGGTGGCCAGGGCACTGCGGGGCGGACTGGTGTCGATACACCGAGTGAGGCCGACGTCCAGCTTGATGATCTCCGGTGCGAGCTTGAGGATGTGATCGAAGCCAGCCACCCCGGACCCGGCATCGTCCACCGCCAAGCGCACTCCGCGCTCTCGCAGCGGAGCTAGGTTGGCGCTGATCTGCTCGTAGCTGGCCACGGTGGCGTGCTCGGTGATCTCCAGTACCAGTCGGGTTGTGTCGACGGTGGCCAGGGCCCGGGACACTCTCGGTGAGCATGCCGTCGCAGCCGAAACATTCAGAGACAGGTAGGCGCCTCCAGGCAACCTGTCCAACTCACCCAGACCAGCCCTGACGGCGGCCATCTCGAGCTCGACGCCGAGGCCCACCTCGGCGGCCTCGGCGAACCACGCGTCCGGGGGCCGGTGTGGTGCTGCGTGGATGCGAGCCAGCGCTTCGAAGCCGACCACGGCGCGATCTGACAGCGTCATGATTGGCTGGAAGACCATGGACATTTGGTCGGCCTGAAGTAATGGCCGCACCCGTGCCTCCAGCATTCGCCGACGCCCTGAGGCCTCCAGGTCACGTTCGAGTTCCGCCTGGACCACGGTTACCAAGAACTCCAAGAACCGTGCGTCCCTGGCGCCCAGGCTGTAATCGGCGCCATGACCGATCCCGCACAGTACCCCGTAGAGGCCACCTCCGGGCAGGTGGACCGGAACCCCCACGTATCGACCGATCCTTCCTGCCTCGGTGATGGGGAGGTTGGCCAGCTCCGGCTCGGCACTGGAGTCAGGCACAACCATTCCGATCCGGCCCGAGATCATCGCATCGCAGTAGGTCTGGGAACGGGCCATGGCTTCGCCTTCCGTCAGCCCGAACGAGGGGCTATCGCCCACTACCACCTGAAAGATCTCCTGATCCTCCGTGAGCTGGCCGAGAAACGCTACATCCATGTCCAAGAGGTCGCGCGCGGAATCCAGAACCTTGCGGATGAGGGCGGAGGTCTCGACGGAACCGTCGGCCGCCAGGGTGGCCGACGGTTCCGTCGCCCCGGGCTCGCCGCCGGCAGACTTCCCTGTCACGATGTTTCGCCAAATTCACTGTGAACTCTGATCAGGCCACGCTGCCACACCCGGCCCCGCTCGGCGATGGCCGCCGCGTCACTATCCTGTAACGCGATGGTGGTGGCGGCAACGTGTCGACCTGCTTGGGGCTCATCTGTGACAACTGTCGAAAGCGGGGGGCGTCGCGGGCGTCCCCTTCGAACCGTGGTGTGCGGTCTCGACGGTGGGGCCCCGCGCCGTCTGCCCATACGACCGACCGATCCCACAGCACCGGGATCGGTTCACATTCGCCCAACAGCGGGCGCGTGATCTGGCCGGTGATGCGCCGCCTTCTCCCGAAACATGGCGTCATCGGCCCGCTTCACTAGATGATCGACTGACTCCACACCATCCCAGACGGCCACACCGCAAGCGAACGCGACGTCGACCGAGGCTGCGGCAGCGCGCAGCCGGTCAACCACCCGTTCGATGCCGCCAAGCGACGTCCCGACCGCGACAACCCCGAACTCGTCTCCGCCCAAGCGGGCCAGCAGGTCGCCACTCTGGCGCATGACTGGCCGCCATGAAAGGGCCAGGGTCTGAAGCAACCTGTCCCCCGCTTCATGCCCCGTTGTGTCGTTCACCTGCTTGAACGAGTCGAGGTCGAGGACAGCCACCCCCAGCCCCAGGCCAGTTCGCTTGGCCCGCACCATCTCGGTCGCAAGGTGTTCCTCCCAGGCTCTGCGATTGGCCAGTTGGGTGAGAGGGTCCTGCTTTGACAGCTGCCGAAGCTCTACCACCAACGACCGGATCGTGACGCTGGCGAGGGTGGACGTCCCCACGATCGCGGCCCAGACCACTACGGGGCTCCCGATTGGCGACTGGAGCTTGACTGCCACCCCGACGGCAACGGCGATCGCCGCCAGATGGGCGAGCAACCCCTTCGCCGAGTAGAAGAGGGCGGCGTAGATGGCGACAAAGATGTAGAGGAGGCTGAAGCCTGAGTCTGGGGCGACAGCTGCCACGGCGGTGATCGTGACGGTCGCCAGCCCAGTGGTTGCATGCAGAAGCCACCCTGGCGGGCGCTCTCCGGTCCACAGCAGAGTCCCAATCGCGATAGCCGCGACCGGGACCATCGCCACGAGCGCGGCATTGACTTGACCGCGCAAGTGCTCCAGGGGAATGGCGGACAGGACCGCCAGGGTGCCCCCTGTCCAAAAGACCACGGCAGCGGAACGCGGCTCGCGCAGGGCCGCGTTTGCCCGCCGGATCAAATCGGGGGCGAACTGAAGCATGAGGTCGCCGGCAAGACGGTGAGCCTGACAGATAATCTTGCCTGGGCGGATCCGACGGGCGTCGGGCAGCTCTCAGGAAGCCAAGCCGCAGGCTCTTGCCCCCCATCGGCCAACGTCATGCGCGCCCCTACGGCGACCAGAGCCAGCCCCGGTCGCCTCCTGTCCTGGCACGAAAAGCCCTGATCCATCGTGGGGCAGTATGCACGGAGCTGCCGCATCTCAGGTGCAACGCCCAGGTGACAGGTCACGAGTTGCGGGCCCCTCACGCACTCACTGAGGGCAGACTCTGAACCACCTACTTCTACGGAGGGCGCCACGCGGCGGCCCCCGTGTCGATCCCTCCGCTCCGAGTCCGGCTCGCCGATGAGCTAACGGGAAACCTCGATGAGGGCACGAGATCTGAGATCATGGGGC
>JAJYWM010000309.1 GCA_021791455.1 bacterium
GACTCAAACCGTGCCCGCTGGCCGGAGGCTCCGGAGTGGACCGTGATCCGCCAGGCGGGGATTGGCTCGCCCACCACGCCGCTGGTGCGGGACCTGGTCCGGTCGGCTGACGAGCTGCGGATCATCCGGGGACTGGTCGGCTACGCCTCCAGCCTTGCCGCTCTGGGGGCGGCTCCGGGGCTCGGAGCGGCTCTGGCCAGGACCGTGCCTGGTATTCCCAGCTACCTCGAGCGGAAGGGAGAGGACTTCGCGACCATCGTCGCTCGGAAGCGCCGCCAGCGGGTCGAGGTCGTCTCCGGCGGGGAGGTCGGTGGCCTCCGAAATAGGCCCGAGATGCCGGCCACGGCCAATGGTCCCGACGCGAGTTGTGATGAGGCTGATCAGCCATGACCGAAAGGCTCCTGCTTTCCGTCAACGAGGTCGCCTCGCTCTTGGGCTGTGGACGGACATATGTCTACGGAATGATCCAGCGCGGAGAGCTCCCTGTCGTCAAGCTCGGGCGGTTGACGCGCATCCAGGTCAGCACCCTGGCGGAGTTCGTCAGCCGCCAAGCTCTGGTTCGGGATGAGGATCCCGAATGGGGCGCAGCGGATGGGGACTTGGGCGGAACCCGGCGCTGCGGCACGTCAAGGATCGGGAATGGCCTAGTTGGCGATGCAGGTTCCCGCGACAACCGAGCGGCCCAGCGCGGGGAGATGCCGTGAACCAGCGCCCACCAGTTCGAGTGCGACGCCGCGGGGCGGGGGAGGGCACAGTCTTTCAGCGGGCCGACGGGAGGTGGTGCGGGGTGGCCACGATGCCGCAAGGTAAGCGGCGGTTCTTCTACGCGAAGACCCGCGCGGAGGTGGCCGCCAAGCTAACCTCGGCTATCGCTGCCATTGAGGCTGGCCGCCCACTGCCCCGCGAGCGCGAGACGGTAGGGGCTTACCTCGATCGCTGGCTGGACGGAATCGCGGGTACGGTGCGAGGCACGACGTTGGCGGACTACCGCTTCACCATCCATGCCTACTTCCCGTCCGAGCTGCGGCGGGTGCGGCTGGTTCAGCTCCGGGCCGACCACCTCCAAGCGACCTACTCGCAGCTCCGGGCCGCAGGCAGGAGCCCGGCAACGGTCCGACGTCTCCACGTGGTTCTGCACCGGGCCCTGGGACAGGCGGAACGGTGGGGCTTGGTGGTGCGGAACCCGGCTGCCCTTGTGGACGCGCCGAGAAGCCCCCACTTCCAGTTCCAGGTCCTCACGGCGGTCCAAGCGCGGCGACTACTGTTCGCAGCCCGGGGAGATCCCTTGGAGGCGCTCTACGTCCTCGCCGTGACAACTGGGATGCGGCGCGGCGAGTTGCTGGCGCTCCACTGGGCCGACGTTGATGTCGACCGCCGTCAGCTCGCCGTCACTGGCACTCTGCAGCGTCTGAACGGCCGGCTGGTCATCGCCGAGCCAAAGACTGCCCGCTCGCGCCGGTCAATCACTTTGGAAGCGCACGCCGTGGAGGCCTTGCGACGCCACCGCGCGGCGCAGGTCGTGGTACGACACGCGGCGGGCGAGCACTGGCAGGAAAGGGACCTGGTGTTCCCCAACCGGCTTGGCCTGCCCCTTGAGCCGCGCAATCTGCTCCACCGCAGCTTCAAGCCACTGCTCCGGGGGGCTGGCCTCCCAGACGTGAGGTTTCACGATTTGAGGCATACGGCTGCGACACTGCTGCTGAGCCAGAATGTCCATCCCAAGGTCGTCGCCGACCTCCTCGGCCACGCCAGCGTGGCGATGACCTTGGATCTGTACTCGCACGCGGTGGAGGGACTGAGCCGTAGTGCCGCGACCGCGATGGATGCCCTGCTTTGGGGTAGCGGCCGGTGATCGCCGCGTCGGATCGGTTGGCCGCTACTTCAGCGCCGGCCAACCCGGTCGGCTGCGTTTGCCGGATCGACGTGCGGACGTGGCTCCAGGTGGGCCGACCCGGCTACCCCAGCAGAGGCTGGTGCCAGCGGGGGTGGCCCCGGAGTCCGGGCCATGTGCTCCGCGGTCGGAGACCAGATGGGAGGACCCGTGATCCTCAATCCGTGTCCAGGCGACCGAGTGCGTCTTGGACAATTTCAGCCGTGAGCCCAAGGCCGAATAGCACAAGATGGGCCCGGGACGGACTGGGTAGGCGCCACAAAGCCTGCAGTAGGTCTTCGGTGTCGATCCACTCGACCCGCCGCCGACGGGCGAGGTCCGTGGCAACTCCGAGAACGATGGAGAGGTCGCTGTTCCAGGTGATCTGAGCCACCAGTTGACGGGGGCCGACCCCTTCCGCAGATTTCGCTGCAGCGCGGGCGCGTTCTGTCGTCACCCCCAGGAGTCGGAGGGCGATGGCCGCGCGCCCTTCGCCCTGTCGGAGCAGGCCCACTAGCAAGTGTTCCCCGCCGATGTAGCCGAGCCCAGCCTTCACCCCCTCTTCCTCGGCCAGCACCAAACAGCTGGTGGCCTCAGGGGTCAGGCGCTCAGTCCCCGCCCAAGGGTCGGGCGCCGGAGGTCCGGTAGCGCCCTGGCGTGGCACGTAGCCGGTCCATCGCGGGGGGCGCCGGAGTCGGCCGTGCGGAGCCTGCTGCCACTGGGTCGAGGCATCAGGGTCTGGCGGGAGGGTCGCCAGCCCCTCTCGGACCCGCTCCAAACTAGCGCCCAACTCCTCCAGAACGTGAGCGGCGATCCCTTCGCCCTCGATCAGCAGCCCGAGCAGTAGGTGCTCGGTCCCGACGTAGGTGTTGTTCATCCGCTTCGCCTCTTCGAAGGCGATTCCGATAACCTTCTTCGCTCTTGAGGTAGGTATAATCTGCCGGATAGTAGTCCGCTCGTCCCCGCCGAGCACCGCCTCCATAGTGGCGCGGACACCGTCGATCTGAAGTCCAAGATTAGCGAGGACCTTGGCGGCTTGGCCATCCCGCGCCCGCATCAGCCCCAGCAGGATGTGCTGGCTCCCGATGAAGCTGTGATGGGACCTCTCGGCTTCTTGCTGTGCGAATTCGAGCGCCTGCTTCGCCTTCTCCGTGAATCTCTCGAACGGGTACATGGCCAACTCACTCGTGACGCCGACGGGGACGGTGGACAGCTGGTGGCCCCCCGGTCAGCTCGAAAGTGGCCAGCCGAGGGACGGCTCGTCTCATGGCATTATGGACGCAATTCGGTGCTCGGCACGGGTCAGATGTAGCGGTGGGATGATGTCCTCTTGATCGGCACGGAGGTGAGGACCGTCGCTTTCGTCGGAGTTGCGTCGTCAACCTGCCGCACCGCTGCCGTGGGGGGTGTCTGGGTGGATGTCTAGCCAGCCTCGGTGGCAGGCGGGACGCGGATGAAGCATTCGTCCCGAGCCCCGAGTTTGACATCTTCGTTGACATCTTCGGGGGCGAATTCAGGCGCACATGGGCGGACGGTGGCGGACGGCCCCGAAGTCAAAACTGCCACGACGGACGTCCGCGGACGGCTGCGAACGGCCCTCCCCGAACCCCCATTCGAAGGTTCGAATCCTTCCGCCCCAGCCTCCGGTGAACTTCGGCAGCTTCTGGCGAGCCCGGGGACAGGGCCGGCCTCAGGGGCGTTCGGTGAGCAGGCGA
>JAJYWM010000247.1 GCA_021791455.1 bacterium
TGCATGCCCCAGAACCCCATCTGCGAACACCGCCCAAGCCCGCGACCGCGCCCAACTGGTGCCGGCGCCGCGTCGCTCAGCCCTCCCGCCAGCTCCCTCCCAGCCTATCCACTGGTTCAGGTCAGAGCGCCGGTCGGCGAACGTTGCCAGTGCCGCCCTTCCGGCGTGAGTGATTAGGGAGGAACTGCAACTCCCGCGAGGGTCGGGCTGTACGCCTATCGGTCGCCGAGATCGCCCAGCTCAGCCGGGTCCTTCCCCTCCACCAATAGCCCTCGGAAGCGGGAAATCAGGTCACGAACCTCGGAGAGCGGTCGCGCCTGAGGCCCCTCCGCTATCATCCAGGCGGAGGCTCTGGAGGTGGAGCACTCATGCCGCTGGAACGCCTCCTCGTCCAGCTCTCCGTCCCGGAGGCGGAGGCTCAGATCCACCTCGTCCCCACAGAGAGGGTCGTGACCGTGGACGGTCACGGAGGGGCCCCACCGCCCCGCGATGGCAGGGGTGGCGGCAGTGGTCCGGAAGGGTCTCGCGGTAGAGCTCGTCGTCCACAGCCGTGCTCGTCTCGCTCTTGTCAACCCACAAAGGCCCTGGCTCGATATAGTCGATGGCACGTCTCGCCCGTACGTCAGCCGACGACTCCGTCCGCCTTGGCACGGCGACGGCTCCGCGCGAAGCATTACCATTCCGCGCGGATGGGATGTGTGGCCCACTTGGGTTTGGGTCGGCAGTGTCTGCCCGGCGTGAGATCGTGGATGGCCGCGTCAGGTGGCTGAGTGTGGTGAGGCCACGCAGACCGACCCGGGCGCTCTCGGCGCCAATGAGACTACTCGGCGCGACGCCATCATCAGGGCACACACCTGGAAGCTGGAACTTGGGCTGGCCGTGGCGGTCCTGGTTCCCCTGGGCCTGTTGATCCCGCTTGGGCCGAGCCTAGCTAAGACCTTCTGGTTCGATGAGCAATGGCGCGCCTACTACATCGCCTACCACGGCAACTGGTGGCAGGCGCTGACCAGGGACAACGCACCCTTCGCAGCTGGTTGGTACTTCCTGGAGAGGGTGGTGGCCCTCACGCTGGGTGCCAGCCAACTCGGACTTCGTCTTACGACCGCCGGGTGGTGGCCCGTCTTGTCCGGACTGTTGTTCCTTCTTGCTGCTCGTTTCGTGCGCCCTCAGCTGGCGCTGGTGGTGGCGCTCCTCGGGTCGGTGACCCCGGGGTTGGTCCCCTACGTGGTGCAACTCAAACCCTTCGTCGTCGACTCGGCCTGCGCCGTCGCCGCGTTGTACTTCTTCCTCCTAGCTCAAAGCCCTACGGTGCGGGAGCGACCGCACGGCACCACCCTGCGCTTACTGGCCTATCTGGGGGTTGCCGCCGCTAGCTGCTTCAGCCTAGCCGCTGTGCTGGTCGCCGGACCGCTTCTCCTTGTCGATGCGACCCTGGCCCTGGCCCGCAGGGAGGTCGGGTCGCGACTGCTTGGCGCCATCGGGGCCGGGGTGATTGCGCTGGTCGAATTGGGGGTCTTCGTGCTCCGCCAGGATGCGCTGACCCGGAGCCCCTACTGGACCGCGCAGTTCATGCCGCACGCCGGACCCGGTAGTCAGCTGAGTTTCATCGGAAGTGGCGTGGCCGGATTCCTGGCCAACACCTTCTCCCCGAGCGCCACCGTGGTGTTCGGGGCGGCAGCGCTGCCCCCCCACGTAAGTGTCTTGGCCGGTATCTGGAGCCTGGCCCTCCTCATCGGTGCCGTAGTTGCGGCGAGAAGTCGCGAGGGGCGGTGGTTGCTGGTGGCGATCCTTGGTTCGTTCCTGGTGGCGCTAGGAGCCTCCTACTTCCACTACTGGCCCTTCGGATTCGTTCGGCCCAATCTCTTCGAACTGCCTTTGCTGGTACTCCTATCAGGGCTCGGGGCCGCTAGCGGCGGACGCCAGGCACTTTTGGCGCTCCGGCGGAGCCTGACGCATGGCGCAGCCTCGTATCGGGCCCAGTTGGCGGGCTTGGCGGCGGTGCTGTTGCTGGTGGCAATGGCGGGCGCGGCAGCGCAGGCCGCTCGCCACGAGGCCGAGGCCTACGCCGCCCTGGCGGATACCCAGCTTTCTTTGGGGTACGGGGCGGCGATCCCCGAGGCTGTCGCCCTGGTCCGCCGGAGCGCAGAGCCTGGCGCGGCTATAGTCGTAGTCGGGAGCATGGCCATCCCAGGCTGGGCGTTCTACCTCTTCGAGTTCAACGGCCGGGTGGGCAAAGTCGGCCGGGCCATACCTCCTAGCCACGTGTTGTTCGTCACCAACCATAGCTACCGCCGCATCGTGGCCTTCTTGGCCGCCGAGCGGCCGAGTGAGCTATACCTTTATGTCCCGATTGGGACAACTGGGCAGGAACTTGGCCGGGACCTGAGCCAGGCGGCCAGCGCCGGATATTGCGGGACCCGCGAGGGCTATTCGATACCGGCGAGTGGCCTGCTCACCCGGGTGACCCCTTCATCCCGCTGCCGGTCAGCCTAGCAGGGTGTTGATGAACGGTCCCACTTCGAGGTGAGTTCCTGGTAGGCTCGGTTGGGGTCTGGTCGGCGAGGTGTTGGAGATAGATATGCGTGGCACCACCTCCCGCCAGGTGACGATGCTGGGTTGGATCGACCCTGGGGAGCTGATACCGGCCAACCACCCGATCCGCAAGATCCGGCCATTGGCAGAGGCGGCGCTGAGGGATCTGGAGCCCACCTTCGAGAGGATGTACGCGCAAATCGGGCGCCCCTCGATCCCGCCGGAGCATCTGCTGAAGAGCTGCCTATTGATGGCCTGTACTCGATCGGGAGTGAGCGGCAGTTCTGCGAGCGGCTGCGGTACGACCTGCTCTTCAAGTGGTTCCTGGGGCTTAACGTGGAGGACGTGCCCTTCGACCACTCCGGCTTCGCCAAGAACCGTAGGCGGCTGCTGGAGCATCGGGTGAGCCGGCAGTTCTTCGAGGCGGTGGTGGGGCAGGCCCGGAGGCGGCACCTGCTCTCCTCCAGCCACTTCACGGTGGATGGGACGCTGCTGGAAGCGTGGGCCTCGATGAAGAGTCTGCGGCCACGGGACCAGGAAGACGGTCCCGGGGACGGTAACGGCTACACTCCCAGCAACCCGGATGTCGACTTCAAGGGCCAGCGCCGGAGCAATTTGACCCACTTCTCCAGAACCGACCCGGAGGCCCTGATGGCCCGCAAGGGGCTAGGCAAGGAGACCAAGATGTGCTTTGCGGGGCACGTCCTGATGGAGAACCGCCACGGGCTGGTGGTGGGCCTGGAGCTCACCCGGGCGAGCGGGATCAGTGAGCGGGAGGCCGCCACGCAGATGCTGAAGCGGCTGCGTGAGCGGGTGCGGCGCCGTCGCCTCACCCTGGGAGCGGACAAGGGGTATGACACGCAAGGCTTCCTCGGAGAGTGTGAGGAGTTGCGGGTCACTCCGCACGTGGCCCGGCGGGAGAGCTACTGGGGCAGCGCGCTCCTGGCCCGGCTGGCGACCACGCCGGGCTACCAGGTGAGCCAGCGGAAGCGGAAGCGAGTGGAGGAGATCTTCGGCTGGACCAAGACGGTGGGGATAAGCAG
>JAJYWM010000192.1 GCA_021791455.1 bacterium
GAACGCGCCTCGGCCCCCGGTTCCCGGTTGGCGAGGCGGAGCCCACGCCCCAGCGCCTCCTCCAGCCGGTCGACGGGCCGATGCGCTGCCGAGATGATCCCCTCGCGCCACCGGGCGAATCCGACCGGAATCGCCCCCGCGGGCAGCTCCGACGCCGAGCCGGTGGCGCGGTGGACACCCGCGGCATGGACCAAGCCCAGCTGCAGCAGGCGAAGGGCCTCGCGGTTGCCGCACGGCCACCAGGCGAAGCTGTACCCGGTGGCCGCCTCCCGCAAGCCCTCGGCAATGAGAGGTAGGGCGGGGTCGCAGCCGGCCACCAGGAGAAAGCGCGGGTGGGGGGTGGGCACCCGGGCCGTGGTGGGTGCCAGCAGGATGGAGGTCGCGGGGCCGAATCCGGGCACCGTGCCCGCCAGCCCGTCCCGGGGGACGGCCACCATGCCCTGGAAGGTCTCCACCGTCTGGGCGCGCTGGTCTTGGGGTGGAGGTTCCGCCAGCCGCACGACCTCGACCTCTTCGGTGTCCGGTGGATCCTGGAAGAGCTCCTCCACGGTCCGCCCCAGGGCATGCGCCAGCTTGAGGGCCACGGGAAGGGAGGGAGCCCACGCCCCCCGCTCGATGCCGGCCACCGCCTGCCGGCTGATGCCGCAGGCCTCCGCCAGCTCCGACTGCGAGAGACCCCACCCGAGTCTCGCCAGTCGCAGACGTCGCCCGGTGACCGGCTCGCGCGGATCAGCCATGCATGGCACCCTCCCGGTAGACGACCGGATCGGGAGCGTACAGCTCCAGTGGCTCCCCCGGCTGGGCCGGCTGGGTGCGGTGCTGGCGGAATCGCCCGCTCCACCTCCCCTCGGCCTCGAGGTCCAAGCTGAAACGGGTGCCCAGGGGACGACACGCCACCACCCGGGCTGTGATCCGCTCCCCTGGACCACGGTCAGCCAGCCGCTCCGGATGCACCGCGAGGACCCCTGCCTCCCCTCGCAGCCAGCCGCGGTAGCCGGTCAGCGCGGCCACCTCCGGGGTGGCCGGGTGGAGCGCCAGCTCCGCCGCGGAGGCGGTCTGGACCAGCTCGCCCCGGACCATCACCCCTACCCGATCGGCGAAGGCCTGGGCATCCTCCAGCTGGTGGGTGACCAGGATGGCCCCCCCGGGGAGCCGGTCCACCTCCTCGACGACCAGCTCCAGCAGCTCCTCGGCCAGCGGGCGGTCCAGGGCGGCGAACGGCTCGTCCAGAAGAAGCACTCGGCAGCCCGAGAGCAGCGCCCTCGCCAGCGCCGCCCGGTGCCGCTCTCCCTGGGAGAGCGCCCTGGGCCGAGCCGAGAGCAGCGGGGTCAGGCGCAACCGACCCGCCAGCCCCTCGGCGGCCGCCCGGTCCGCTCCTCTGGAGTAAAGGATGTTCTCCCGGACCGTGAGGTGGGGGAAGAGGGCAGGCTCCTGGGTGACGAGCCGCACCCCTCCGGCACCCGGGTGCGAGGGAGGCAGGCGCTCCCCGTCCAGGACGACGGAGCCGGAGTCGAGGGGAAGGAGTCCGGCCAGAGCGGAGAGCACGGTGGTCTTGCCGGCCCCGGACGGACCCACCAGGGCCAGCCGCTCCCCCCCCTCGAGCTGGAGCCGCGCTCGGACCCGGAACAGCCGCCGGCGCACCTCAAAGTCTGCGGCCAGCACGAGCGCTCCAGAAGTAGGCGAGGAGAGGCAGGGGCAGGGCGACCAGCACCAGAACAAGGGCGAACGGAAGCGCCGAGCTGAGTCCGGTCTCCTGCAGCGTGGTCCAGATCTGCAGGGGAAGGCCGAAGGGATGGTAGGCGATGATCAGCACCGCGCCGAAGGCCCCCATGGCCCGCGCCCAGGTGACCGCCAGCGCCGAGGCGAGCTGAGGGGCTGCGAGGGGCAGGGTGACACGGCGCAGGGTGCGCCAGCGGCCGTCACCCAGGAGGGAGGCGGCGCTCTCCAGCTGCGGGTCGACGGCCGAGAACGCCGCCTCGGCGCCCAGGACGTAGTAGGGAACCGCCTCGTACACCTCGGCCACCAGCAGGGCGAAGAAGGTGTCGGCGGCGGTGAGGTGGAGGTGGGCGAGGGCTGCGCCGATGGGGGTCGCCGGCCCGACCATGAAGACCAGCAGCAGCCCGATCACCAGAGGCGGCATCAGCAGCGGCAGCAGCACCGCCCCCTCCACCACCCGGTTGAGGGGCATCCGGCGTCGGGCCAGGAGATAGGCCAGAGGCGTCCCCCCCGCCACGATCACCAGAAGCGCCAGCGCGGACGCCTCCACCGAGGTGACCAGGGGGGTCAGCGCTCCGGGCGCCCGCAGCGCGGCTACCAGCTGGCCCGGGGAGACGTGGGCCAATAGGGTGATGGTGGGGCCGAGCACGGCAACCCAGACCACCAGTGCCGCCAGGACCGCGAGGGAGGTGCCACTGCGAGCCGGCCGCACGCCGGCCAGGGCGCTCACCCGGCCAGCTTACGCACCTGGTCCGGTGCCGCCGCGGAGTCCCCCAGGATCTTCAGGGGCACCGCCGAATATCCATCCCGGGCCAGGATCAGGCGTCCCGGGGAGGAGAGCAGATACTGGATGAATGCCAACGCCGCGGCGCGGTCGTGGTCGCCCACGGTGGTGGCCTCCAGAACCAGGGGGAAACCGTGGACCAGGGCACCGGTCGAAAGTCTGAGGCTGGCTCGGGCATAGGCGGCGGCCATCGCGGGGTCACCGAAGTCGAGGGCCGACGGCAGGGGAACGTAGGGGAGGTGGAGCTGCTGCGCCTGGGAGCGGAAGGCACTGGCGGCGTCCAGTTGCCCCGCCTGCAGCTGAGCCTCGAGCGCCGTCTCGGGGTAGATCTGGGAGGACCCGCCGGCCAGGTCGGCGGACACGGTGGCCGCCGGCACACCCAGCTCTCGCTCGGCCAGCTGGAACATCATGGCGAAGTCTTGGCCCTGGGGGTCGGTGGCAGGGTCGGTGCGTCCCAGCCGGAACCCCGGCTCTGCGAGTAGCTGGAAGAGGTCGGTGAGCGGTAGCTTGCCGGAGGCGATCTGCGCCAGTTCGCTGGCGTGGGGTCCGTGGGGGTAATAGGCCAGCACCAGCGGGCTGCTGGCGAACTCCACCGCCCATGAGGTGAACTTGGGCTCGAGCAAGGCGACGGGCCCGGAGCCGACCGAGAGGAACACGTTGGGGGTGATCTCTGCGGCCCGGATCTCCTGGGCCAAGCCCAGGGCACCGGCCCCCCGGCCCTCGTATTGGTAGCCGGTGTGGTGGGTGAAGGCAGGTCCCAGGTCGCGCTGCATCACCAGCTCCAGTGAGCCGGCATAGGCAACATCGGCAAGCCCGGAGACGCGGGATGGCGTGGACCCGCAGGCTCCCAGGAGAAACGCGAAGCAAACGCAGGCGGCCACGGTGGGCACTAGCTTTGGCACCGGAGCAGTGTAACTTGCTTTGCGCTAGTTAGGCTAGCGATACGCGATGCGAATCGGCGGGCAGGGGGCGATGTTCTCCGACGCTCCCAGACTCTGACTCCAGCCGGGAACCCCAAGGCGAGAGTGGATTCTGCGTGGGCCGAGGTCGCGGATGGCTCGCGGTTTCCTCCC
>JAJYWM010000405.1 GCA_021791455.1 bacterium
TCCAAGCTAGGGTCGCACGCTGGTACTCCAAGAACCCCAGGAGAGTTTCGGTCTCATTGGCCGCGATGGGAGGCCGCGCGCGACCGTGCTCGTCGACGTTGCTCATGCGGGGCCGATTTTAGTGGGACCGTGTGCTGAAGATCATCGGGAAATCCCCAGACCTGATCGCCGAAACTCCCCTCCCCGGAGCTGGCCCGATGGCGGGCTCAGAGAAGGCTGAAAACGGGTTGGGGCCCCCCAAGCTGACGGTGTTGTAGCCAGTCAGCCAGAGGAGTCCCAGCTCATGATCGCACGGGGAGAGGACGTTGCGGCAAGTGCGCCGAGGCCAAGGGGATGGTCCGTCTCGGCCGTCGCCAGACACCTGGGACGAGACCGCAAGGCCGGGTGCCCTTGATAGGGGATCGGCAAGCAGGGGTGCGCCAGCCGACATCCTGTCGGGCACCCGGTCTTGCTCCCGGCGGATGCGGGGGGTGCCGGCCGAGCATCTCAACCAAGCTCACCTCCTTTAGGCCATGGGCCGACTGGTCCGCCAGGTCGGCGGCATGGTCCCGGTCTGGCGCACCGACCGGATGGCTACCGTGACTGTGCCGGGAACCCGGGACGTGCGGGCTGCCGTCGCCCCAGTCGCTAAGCACCATGGAGCCATCGTGACTCCTTGTTCCCCGCCGCAGGGAAATCAAAAAAGAGGCGTGGAATGTGGGTTCCGGTACTCGTGCGGCAGTTGGTGGCGGACCGTGACGGTGACCAACCAAGCAGGGGCGCAAGTCGGCTTCGAACACTTCTGCACCACCAACGGCGAGGCCAGGCTGAGGCCGCCGCGCCCAGGTTCGCCCGCTACTTCGGACGGGACGTAGGCGCAGCGGACTCGACCATGACTGAATGGTTGCGTGAGAGGGGATGGGGCGCCTGGCCCCATCCCCTCTTGTCTCCTACTAGTAGTAGAAGGGATAGCCGGTGATCAGACCCGTCATGTTCGGGGTCCCGATACCGGTCGCCTCGCTGTAACCGGGCTCGGTGAAGTAGTGGCCGTTCCAGCGCTCCCTCTGCCCGATGCCGGTGATGTCGTGAAAGTCTCCCTGGTTGCTGTAGCTCTCCGCCACGTTCTGGTTGTACAGCCCGTAGAGGAAGTAGTTGGCGTTGCCGGTCCGGTAACCCTGGAAGGCGTCCCGGTCGGCGAAGATCGCGGACCAAAGTGGCGAGGAGAGGCTGGTGCCACCGATCTGGAACCAATGGGGTGCCTTGGGGTTGCTGATAGAGATGCAGGCACTGCCGTAACCCGCTGTCCTCACCACCGTGGACCCGGTGCAGTACTCCGCGTAGCCCGTCAGCTCGTCCGCGTTGGCGGACACATCCGGCACTTCGCGACAGGGCTGGCCTGGCGCCGCCAGCGAGCAGTTGCCAGGTCCGGACACGGTCTGGCTGTTGTTCACGCCAGGTCCCCGCTGATACGCGGGCCTACCCCAGAAGATGCTGTGCCCCCCGCCGCCCGCTCCGTAGGTGGTGCAGGCGACCAACCCGTTGGGATGAGGGTTGCAGAGGTTGAGCTCGTTCCACACCGTCTCCACTCCCTGCGGATAGCTGGGGTGCAGATTGAGGCCGGGGTTGTCGGTTTCCAACGAGGTCCCACCCACGCTGGTTACCCAGGGCTGGCTGGCCGGGTCGTCCACCTGCAGGCCGTACTGGTCCAGACTGCCGCTGCCGTCGCGGATGCAGTCGAAGGCGCCGGTATCACCCGCGGAAGAGAACATGCTCTGCCCCTGGCTCGCCATCTGCTCGAAGATGAGGTTCTCCGCCTCGGCGTAGGACTGTCCGGCGTCGATCTCGCACTCGCCCCAGCTGGAGCTGATCGAGTCCGCCATGTCGTCGTTGGCGATCTGGGTGTACTCGTCGAGCTCGGTCTGGCCGGTGTAATCGTTGGGCGCGTTGTAGACCAGGATCCTGCTGATGTCTGGCGCTATCGCCAGCTGCTGCTCGATGTCAGCCTCGACCTCGATGTCACCGCCGTACCCGTACACACAGGTGTCCCCGGTCGGGCACAGCTTCGGGCTGCCCAGCGGGCCGCCGTCAACCTTGATGTTGGTGAGTCGGGGATGGTATCCCGGCCCGTAGAACGTCTGGGCCCAGGTCGTGATGTCCGACTGGGTGTATGCCGAAAGCTCGAAGACCGCGAGGGTCGCTCCCGCCCCCTGGGCCTTGGGCCCAGCCTCTGGCGCACTGTAGATGCTGTTGGTCTGCGAGGGAGTGAGTCCGGTGCAGTCCGGCCCGGCCCCGTATCCGTACGCGCCACCCGCGAAGATTGCCTTCAGCTGGGTGAGGTTGGAAGGATATGGAGTCTCACAACTGCTCGCCGACTGTCCCTTGGCGCTCGGCACGACCTGCACCGAGGAGTGCAGCCGCACCGTGTTGCTGAGCCCGATCACACCCATCACGCTGGGCGCCACCGTCTTCGGCAGTGAGACCGCCGTCGCGTTGGAGAAGAACGAGGTCCCGCTGGCGCTCCGGTAGGTGTCCAGCGGAGTGGAGAAGGCGCCTGAGATCTGGGCACTGCTGCCGATGGCGCGGATGAGGAAGGGGGAGGCGGTCGTCTGCACCGCAAGGCCCTTGCTCTCCAGGTACCCGGTCACAGTCGACCTGGTCGCCGCCGTGGGTGCGAAGTCCTGGTCGAACTGCCCCTTGGCCAGCCACTTTCCGTATTGCGGGCTGCCCGCGGTGTACTGGCCGGTCAAAAGGTTGTTGATTCCGGCGGCGTTGTTGGGCTGGAGCAGCACCTCCACGCTCATGGTCGCCGTCTGCAACTGCCCCGTGACCGGCGCGTTGGCGGGCAGATAGGTCCCCGGAATCTGGACCAGACCAGCCGAGCTGCTGGCGGCCTGAACGCCAGCCCCACCCAGGGCCACCACCGTGAAGGCTGCGGCGCACGCAGCATAGATAGGTCGGAACCTGATTTGGGTTCGCCCCATTCCACGCCTCCCTGACGGGCGCCCAATGAGCGACCCCGCCCAAGGCCGACAGTGGACCCCTCCCTGCTAATTGATGGAGAAGGTACCGCTTCTTGGGGCCGTCGTCAAGCGCGTTCCAACCCCACCGGGTACTCCCAATGACTCGCCCTCAACGGGTTCAGGTGGTGGCGACGCTCTGGGGCCAACGCCGCTGCCGCAGTCATCGGGATCAGCCCTGGACGGGTCGCCCGCACCCTGGACAGAAGCTGGCCTGACCGGGCAGCGCCCGCCCGCAGTTGGGGCAGCTCCCCGGACTCGCGGGCGTCCGGGAACCTGAGGCACGACCCTGGAGTCCTGGGCCGTCCCCCGGCGGCCGCGGCGCCATGCGATGCCAAGTGGCCCAATGGGCCACCCCCGCAGCCCCTATCACGAGAGCCAGCGCGAGGCCCACCCAGGCGAAGGAACCCATGAAGGGGGTAGCGCCGGGGTAGGAGACCAGAGCGCCGAAGCGGGGGATGAGGTCGAGGATGGTGAACAGCAGCACGGCTCCCGCCAGGAAGGCCGAGATCAGGCTGCGATAGGCGTAGTCGATCGGCAGGGCGATCCTGGC
>JAJYWM010000191.1 GCA_021791455.1 bacterium
CCCATCATCGCCCCCCAACACGTGGACACCAACGAGTCTAAGCTCTCGGCCGCACCTCCTCGGGAGTAGGGGCCACGGGCGGGCCGGGAGCCAGCCGCGGTGCGGCGGAGCCCCCCCGGCTCCCACCCACCCGACGCGGACGTGGCCGCCCCAGAGCGACCCCCACCAGCATGATGGCACCTCCCAGGAGCTGCAGCGGCAGGACCGCCTCCCCGATCAGGAGAGCCGCGGCCACCACCGCGATGAAAGGCTGCAGGTAGGTGTAGGCGGAGGTGCGCGCCGGTCCCAGCCGCTCCAGGCCGACGAGGAACAGCCAGGTGGTGGCCACCACGGCCACCAGCGAGCTGTAGGCCAGGAGGCCCACCCACCCGAGGTTGATCCGGGGCGGACTGGCCACCGCCTCCACGGCGCCGAAGGGCAGGAGCATCAGCGCCCCCAGGACGGTAACCAGGGCGGAGAGGGTGAGCGGCCGGTGCTGCCGCAGCAGTCGAGGCAGGACCAGCAGGTAGGCGGCCCAGCTGGCGGGCATGATCAGGGCCACCACGACTCCCAGCGCGCTGGCCCGGGCCCCGCCCCCAGTGTCCACCACCAGCGCCAGCCCCGCCAGCCCCAGCCCCAGCCCCACCCAGACCCTCCGTCCGAAGTGCTGCTTGGTGACGGCCGCCAGCCAGCCGGCCACCATGAGGGGAGTCGCGGCCTGCACCAGGGCCACGAAGTCGGCGCTGTTGAGGGCCAGCGCCCCAGTGAAGCTGGCCTGGTTGATGGCGGTGCCCAGGGCGGCCGCCGTGAGGACCAAAGCCAGGTCCCGGCCCCGGGGCAGACGGACCGGGCCCTCCAGCCGCCAGGCCAGGAACCAGAGTCCGGCGCCGCCCAGCAGGAACCGCACCGCCGCGTAGAAGAGGGGGCCGCTGTCGTGGAGGGCCACCTTGACCACCACCACGTTCACGCTCCAGGCCGCCGTGACCAGGAGGATCACCAGGTCCGCACGCGTCACCGACCGGCCCGCCCGCCCCACCTTCCTCACCGTTCAGAGGATAGGCGGCCCCACTCCCTCGGCCTCCCGCTCGGGGCGGGCGCCGAGCGAACCGTAGTCAGGTATACAATATGGGCGCGGCGGGATGGCCTCTCCGTCAGGTATTCGAGGTGGAACATGGCACGGGACGCGGACGGAGTGAAGGCGAGGCGCCCCGGCACTTCCCAAGGTGGCGCGCCCCTCCCCGCGGACGAGGCCCGGAGAGGAGGGTCAGGAGGCGCCTGGAGGGTGCTGGGAACCACCTCGCTCGCCCACTTCGTCAATGACGGGACGGTGTTCTTCGTCCCGGTGATGGCCGACCTGTTGGCCAGCCGCGGCCACGTCTCTGCACCCGTCATCACGGTGATGCTCACCGGGTTCTACCTCAGCTCCAGCGCCGCCGGGATCCTGATCGGGCGGCTGGCCGACTCCGGGGGCAGCCGGGGCGCCAAGATGGCGATGGGGATCCTGGGCCTGGCCGCCGGGCTGCTGCTGTTCGCGGCGGCGGTGGCCGCTCCGGATGTGGCTGAAAGGACGGTGCTGGCGCTGCTGGCGGCGCTGGTGGCCGGAGTCGGCAGCTCCGTCTACCACCCGCTGGGAGCGAGTCTGATCATCGCCGCCTTCCCACCCCGCGGCCGGGCCCGGGCACTGGGGGCCAACGGAGCCATGGGGAGCTTGGGGCGGGCGCTGTATCCCACTCTCTTCTTCGCGGTGACCGGGCTCATCGCCTCCCAGACCGGTGCGGTCGTGGTCTTCGCCGTGGTGGCCGCGGGGGCGGCCGTGCTCCTCTGGACCACCCGGGTGGACTCCCGGCCCATGGCCGGCGCCGGGGCGCACTCCCCGGTGGCGGCCGGGGGCACCCCCCAGAGGGCCTGGCTGGACCGCAACATCGCCGTCCTTACCCTGGTCTCGCTGCTGCGCTCGCTGGCCTTCACCGGGATGGTGGCCTGGCTCCCCACCTACTTCACCCGGGAGCGGGGACTAGGGCTCTCCGGGGAGCTGGGGCTGATGGTGACCCTGCTGTACGCCGGTGGGATCGTGGGCCAGCCGGTGTTCGGGCTGCTGGCCGACCGGGTGGACAAGCGGCTCATGCTGGCCCTAGCGACCATGGGCGCGGCGGGTGCCACCTTCGGATACCTCAACGTGGGGGGTGCCGGCGGGCTCGCCCTCTTGGGCCTGTTCGGGGTCTTCAACTTCAGCGGCTTCCCCCTCCTCATGTCGTTGGTCGCCGACTATGCCCCCCAGGGCAGCTCCTCCACCGCCAACGCCTTCGTCTGGGGGCTGGGATCCACCGGGGGGCAGGCGCTGGGTCCTTTGGTCATCGGGCTGCTGGCGCTCAGCTCGTACCGACACCTGGCGGTCTCGTTCGAAGCTCTGGCGCTGGTGGCGGTGGCTGGCTTGGTCGGCCTCTTGCTCCTCCCCCGCGCCGGGAGGCGATCCAGGGCCCAGCTGTTCGGCTGAGGCCGCCGTTCGCCTCGCCCTGCGATCGCCATGCCGGCCGCCCGGTGCCCGGGGCGGCCGCGCATCGTTCCCTCAGACCTGGGGTCCGTCCCCCCGCTGAACCTGGCGCAGGATGCTCTCGATCACCTCCTGCCCGGGGTGGCGCCGGCTCCCGGCCCGGCGGCTGGGGTTGCGGCGCCGCTCCTGGCGGGGGCTGAGCATGTGCGCCTCCTGCTTGCGCCAGACCCGCTCGATCAGGATGCGCACCTCGGCGCCGTCCTCGTAGGGAATCTGGTGGGCCTCCAGGGAGCGCCGGACACGATCCGGAAGCTGCGTGGCCTCGGAGAGGTTGAGCTGCTCCAGCGCCTCGAGGACATCGTCCAGGCGGCGCAGCAGAGCGCGCCTCTCGGTGGTCTCCTCCGGGGCGGTCATCACGGCCCGATTATCCGCGTTCCGGAGAGCGGGCCGCCAGCTCAGGCGGCCTCCGCCGGAGGCACCGGCGCGGAGCTCTCGTACAGGCCGAGCCGGGCCACCAGCCGCTGGGCCGGAGCCGGCGCCCACCAGTTGGCCCGGCCGAGCAGGCGCATCAAGGCGGGGACCATGACCCCCCGCACCAGGCTGGCGTCAACCGCCACCGCGATGGCCATCCCCAGCCCCAGGATCTGGATGTCCAGAACGTGGCCCAGGGCGAAGGCGCCGAACACCGCGATCATGATCAGCGCTGCCGAGGTGATGACCCCTCCGGTCGAGGCCATCCCCTCCTGAACCGCCCGGCGGTTGTCCCCGGTGGCCAGGTAGCGCTCCCTGATGCGGGTGAGCAGGAAGACCTCGTAGTCCATGGAGAGGCCGAAGATGAAGGCGAACATCAGCACCGGGTCGGTGGCGGTGATCGAGCCGGGCGAGGTGAAGTTCAGCAGGTGGGAGAGATGTCCCTCCTGGAAGATCCAGACCATGGCGCCGAAGGCGGCGCTGATGGAGATGAGGCTCATCAGCACCGCCTTGACGGGCAGCACCACCGAGCCAAAGGTGAGGAACAGGACCGCCATGGTGGCCAGGACCACCATGGCCACCGCCCAGGGGATGGTGTTG
>JAJYWM010000380.1 GCA_021791455.1 bacterium
CTGACGGCCCCCGGCCACCCTTCCCCGCCCCGCCCCGACCACGACCGCTTGGTTGGCCCTCGGGGACGATTGAATATACTCGGTCCTCAATCCCTTTATGGGGAGGTGGCTGAGTGGCCGAAAGCGCCCGCCTGCTAAGCGGGTGACGGGGTAAAACCTCGTCCGAGGGTTCGAATCCCTCCCTTCCCGCCCGGGGCCGCAGCTGACACTCATCCGCCCGCGCGGCTCCCAGGAGACGTTGTGTCAGTCCCGCTCAACCCAAGGGCAGGAGAGTGCCGGTATCGACCGGGCCATCTGGGCGAGAAAGGCTCCACATCGTGGCTGCTTCCCTGCCACCTCGACTGCTGGGTGCGGCCAGCCAGGTGCCCGGCGGCGAAACGGCTGCGAGAGGATGTCAGGTGTCAGATCTCCCGCTGGTGCAGGCTGAACAGGGCAATGACCAGCACCGCCACAAACCAGCAGCCGACGTACGCCAGGTAGGCCATGGTGGGTCCCTGGCTGACCTGAAAGGTGGACCCAAACCCGTGACTCGCCGCTGCCACCGAGCTGACCGGCTCAATCGCGAAGACCGCGGCGCGCCACATCCCGTCCGTGGGCAGCAAGAAGTGGGTGATGACGCCGACGTCGGAGATGGCCTGGTTGTGAAAGACCTGGCCGAAGGCCCCCGCGACTCCACCCAACCACATCGTCCCGAAGGCGATTACCGAGATGACCCCGGCGGTCATGGTCGAGAGCCGAGTGCTGAGCGCCAGGGCCAGAGTCAGGAGGCATAGTCCCTCCACCACCAGGGCTGCCTCGGCCGGCACCAGCTGACGCGGTAGGTACCCGGTAGTCCAGTCCACCAGCAGGAACACCGCGCTCGTGGACAGCACCGCATACACCAGAACCGGGACGGCCAGGCCCACCCAGCGCCCGACGAGAAACTCCTCGCGCCGTAGGGGCCGAGCCAGGACGGCCTGAGCGATGCCTGACTCTAGATCCCCAGCCACGGCCGGCGCGGCCAGGAACGCACAGGTGAGCGCGAGCACGAAGCTGAACATGAACATGACCAGCAAGAGCAGCTGGGAGGAGGCCAGCTGGACCTCTCCTGGGGTCAGGGGCTGACCTCCTATGTGAAGGCCTGGGATCCGCGAGAAGCCCCAGGCCGTCAGGCCAACCACGATGGCGGTCAGAGCCAGAAGGGCCAGCACCAGGCGGCGGCGCAACAGCTCCTTGAAAGTGAGCCGCGCGATCACCCAAACCGCCATCAACCAGGCTCCACCAGCTGCAGGAAGCGCTCCTCCAAAGTCTGCTGGCCGGGATCAACCGCGAAGATGCTGCCTCCTAAGGCGACGATCGCGGCCACTATCGCGGGGATGTCCTGCTCGCCCGGACCGGCGATGGTAATCCACTCCCCTTCTCTCGCAATCGAGCCGAAGTGGCCGAGGCGACCCAGGTCGTCCTGGGAGATGCCGGAGCAGCGGATGCGCACCGTCGGACCCTGGAGGAGCTGCGCCATGCTGCCTTGGGCGACAACCCGACCATGGTCCACCACCGCGGCCCGATCACATATCTGCTCCACCTCGGAGAGGAGGTGAGAGTTCAAGAACACAGTGACCCCGCGGGCCTTGAGCCGGCGCAGGATCTCTCTGACGTCGTGACGTCCGACCGGGTCCAAAGCGGAGGTCGGTTCGTCCAGTAGGACCAGCTCCGGGTCTCCCAACAGCGCCACGGCGAGGCCGAGGCGCTGTTGCATGCCCTTCGAGAACGTGTCGACCCTCTGGTTCGCCAGACCGGCCAGGCCGGCGGTCTGCAGGACCTCTGGGATGGCGTCTCTGAGGCTTGAACGCTGCACCTTGGCGAGGTCGCCATGCAGCGCCAGGACCTCGCCGGCGCGCAACCACCCCTGGTACCGAAAGAGCTCCGGCAAGTAGCCGATGCGGCGACGGGCGGCACGGGAGCCAAGGGGCGCGCCGAGCACCGCACCCTCGCCGGCCGAGGCCCTGGAGAGGCCCAGCAGGAGTCTCACGGCCGTGGTCTTGCCGGCTCCGTTCGGACCCAGAAAGCCGAACACCTCGCCCCGTGGCACCGTCATGGTGAGACCGGACAGCGCCAGCTTGCCACCGAAGCTCTTGGTCAGCCCCCTGACGTCGATCGCAGGATCCTGCCCCAACACCTCAGGCCCTGACGGCGCGGGTGCAGGGCTTCCAACTGAGGCGTCGACCGCCCACCTCGGTGTGCCGCTGGCAGAGCTGATGGACAGCCGTCACGATGGGCTTGCGTCCAGCTCCTTGACGAGCCCCTCGACCAGGTTCGCGATCTGATCCCTGAGCCGACGGACCGACTCCATGGGCAGCCCCTTTGGGTCCGGCAGGTTCCAATCGATGTAGCGCTTGCCGGGAATGAAGGGGCACTGGTCACCGCAGCCCATCGTGACCACGACGTCCGCCCACTGGGCGAGCTCGTCGGTGAGCCGGGAGGGCTTGCTGGAGCTGAGGTCGAAGCCGATCTCAGCCATGGCCGCAACGACCTCCGGATGAAGGGTGGCGGCAGGGGTGGTGCCGGCCGACCGCGCTGCGTGGCGGCCGTCGGCCGACCGGTCGAAGAGCGCCTGGCTCATCTGGGATCTGCCGGCGTTGTGCAGGCAGACGAACAGGACCCTGCTCATGGCTTGGTGCCATATGGCGACAGCTCATCTGGTGCTGCTGCATGGCTCGACTTCAATCCCGGCCTCCTCTGCTCTCGCTACACGTGCTCTCGCTACACGACCGGCGGACCTGCAACCGCCGCCTCCCGGTGATCGACGATGGCGGCCGCCCCCCCATATCTTGGCGCAATCGGTGCCGGAACCCCAGGTGACCATCGCCCTGTGAGAGGACGCGGCAGCGGGGCTCCTGTCGGCGGCCACGCGAGCCAGCGAACGGCATCGGCCGTTGAGAAGAAGGACGCGCGTTTGCGTCAGCCATGAGTGGGATCCAGTCCCGCGGTATCGCCTGGTGTGGTACAAGCGCACCATGCGACTGCCCGCAGGTAGCCCCCAGTGGTTGAACGCGTTCACCGCCGCCGAGCGACCCGACCTCTGGGAGTCTGTTCGTGCGGACCAGCGTTTCCGGGACCTGTGGCCCGAGTACAACCACCACGGAAACCTGACGCCGCGCTACTTCGGGCAGCTGGTCCCAAGGTTCGCCCACCTACAGATCCTCTTCGTCGATGAACGATCCGAGCAGGTGGTCGCCCGCGGCAGGACCATCCCATTCGGCTGGGACGGAACCCTGGGAGACCTCCCTTCTGGGATCGACTCGGTCGGCCTTCGAGGAGTGGAGCACCTGGGCCAGCCGACCACGCTGTCGGCCCTCGCCGCCGAGGTCGCGGTCGACCACCAAGGCCTCGGTCTGAGCGGCCTACTGGTCCAGGCTATGACCGGAGTCGCCCGGCAGGCCGGACTGACGTCTCTGGTCGCGCCCATCCGCCCTTCGTGGAAGGACCGTTATCCCTTGATCACGATCGACAGCTACGCCAGCTGGAAACGATCCGACGGGTTGGCGTTCGACCCCTGGCTGCGACTTCATAACCGCTTGGGCGGGAGGGTTCTTCGCTCGGAGCCACGCTCTATGCAGATCTCGGGGTCGGTGACCGAATGGGAGGCTTGGACCAACATGGCCTTCCCGGACGACGGCACCTACGTCTTCCCCGGGGGGCTGGCTCCGCTCGCGGTCAGCGGCGGCGTCGGCTCCTATTGGGAACCCAACATCTGGATCCTCCACGACGTGTAGCCCGGGCTCGGCTGGTCGCTGCCAGGGTACGTAGTGCGCCCCAGTCGGCGATCTGCGGCTCCCGGTTGGCCCACTGGGGGCAGCAGCAGTCGCGATCGTCTTGGGGTCTGTCCCCAAAGGCCTCCTCCCTGGGCCGAGGGAGGGATTCGAACCAGGGGGTGGGCCGGCCGGTCCACCGCTTTCAGCGTGCATCGGCTGTTACAACAGGGGCAAAAGGACGTACGATTCGCCGGTGAGCACAAAATCAGGCCCGGTCGGGGCCCAGCAACGCGGTTCGAGCGTTTGGTCGCTACCCGGCCGTCTGGTGCGCCGTTATCGCGAGACGGCTGAGCAACGCCCGGATGAGGAGATCAACCTGCGGATCCTCACCGCGTTCGTAGCGACCTTCACCGGGGTGCGCATCATCACCCATGGGATCCGGGGCGACTGGCTGCCCCTCAAGAACATTCAACTGGGCAAGGGGAAGGGCTCCCAGCCGCTCCACATCCACCACCTGGTCTGGGGCATTCTGGCTTTGACTGGATGCGGCTACGGCTCGCTGCTCCGGACCGGGCCGAAGTGGCGCCGACGCCTCGCACCCCTGTACGGAGCGGGGGTCGCGCTCACCTTCGACGAGTTCGCGCTCTGGCTACGGCTGGAGGACGACTACTGGAGTTCGGAGGGGCGCGCCAGCGTGGACGCGGTGATCATATTGAGCGCCATCTTCGGACTGGCGGTTGCCTCTCCCCTCTTCTGGCAGGGGGTCCTGGAGGAGATCCTGAAGACCACCCCCCCAACGGGCATTTCCAGCAAGATCGGGGACATTTCCCCCCAGGGTTCGTGATGGCCCTGGCCAGACTCACATTGAGGTAGCAGCGGTGCCAGACGAGTTCCTCACCATCGATCAGGTCGCACAGCGGCTGGCCCTGCCTCCCGACATGATCCGGCGCCGGATCGAGTCCGGAGACATCCCAGTGCATTGGGTGGAGGCGGACGGCAAACTTGAGATGCGGGTCGCCGCCGACGACATCGTCGGCGCGAACCAGCCCCCGTCAGGCTTCCAGGCACCGCCAGCTCCAACGTACGGCGTCCCCAGGGAGACGTCCTACGAGGAGCCTAGGGCCGTTGCCGGGGAAAACGCCGCCGAGGAGTGGGCGGACACTGGCGACTCGGAGTATCCCCAGGGCCTCTGGACTCCGGTCGAACAGGCGGCGGACCCGGAGCCGGGACTTTGGGAAGCTGCGAGCCCAGCGGACCTGGCGGATGACGAGCCACCCGTCCCGGTGTGGCGGCCCGATCCCGCAACCTGGGACGATGAGCCTCTGGAGGAGGCCGCCGGAGAGGCGCCGGTCTCTGGTTTCCAGCCTGGACCGCAGCCGAGTGCTCAGCCTTCCGCAGCCCCGGATCCCTCCAGGTTGTACGCCCAAGCCGAAGACGAGCAGGACCCGTTCTTCGTGCCCGCCCCGTCGGCGGCCGACTTCGCAGCACCGCCCGCGCCCGGCTTCAGTTTTGACCAGACGGCGGCTGAGCCGGCGACGCCGGCAGGTGCCCAGGATGAGCCGCCCGTGTTTGAGGCAGCCGAGAGCACAGCCGAACCCTACGACGAGGAGCCGACGGCATTCTCGGCCGAGGCGGAGCAGGAGGCGCTCCCCGTGGAGCCGGAGCCGGTCACTCCCCCCTCGGCCCTGGTGAGCGCGGAGGTGGCCGGGGCGGGAGCGCTGGCCATCAACTCCATCGACGCCCGAGAGCTGGTGGCCGGACTGTTCGAGAGATGGGAGAGAGCCCTGGAGCAGCGTATCCAGGCGGAGCAGAGATTGCGATTCGAGGCCGAGCTCGAGCAACGCATGCGCCAAGTCCGGGATCTGAGGCAGGAGTTGGAGTTGACCAGGAAGGCCCAGGCCGCGGAACTGGCAGAGCGGGAGCGGGAGATGATGGAGCTACGCAACAAGCTTCGGGAGCAGGAGCAGGCGCCACGCTCCCGTGGCCTCTTCCGACGCTGACCTCCAGCGCCGGATTCCGTGACCCGGGCTGACAGGTTTAGAGCCGGTGGCGGGGTCAAGTGACGTCGAGGAGATCAAGGCTCGGCTGAATCTGGTAGACGTGGTAGGGGGCTACGTCCGGCTGCAGCGGGCGGGCCGGGAGTACCGCGGGCTTTGCCCGTTCCACACCGAGCGCAGCCCGTCCTTCTATGTCAACCCCGAGAAGCAGCTCTGGAACTGTCATGGGTGCCATCTGGGCGGCGACCTCTTGAAGTTCGTCGAGCTGATGGAGCACGTCGACTTCCGGGGTGCCCTTGAGGAGTTGGCGAAGAGGGCGGGTGTCGACCTTGAGCCGGCGGAGAGATTGACGCCTGCCCAGCGCCGCCAGGCGCAGCTCCGAGACAGCTCGCTGCGCCTGAACCAGCTCGCCGCCGACTTCTATCACGAGGTGTTGGTCCATCACCAGGCGGGGGCCCCGGGTAGAGCCTTCCTGGACGCTCGGGGGGTTACGGATGAGGATGTCGAGAGCTTCCACCTCGGCTACGCCCCCCAGGGTCGCCGCCATGACAATCTGGTTCGCTACCTGCTGAGACGGGAGGCCGGCCCCGAGCAGATCGTGGCCGCCGGCCTTGCCAGCGGCCGCCAGGGCCTCAGTGACTTCTTGAGGCGTCGGGTGGTCATCCCCATCCGTGACGAGCGCCAGCGCTGGATCGGGTTCGGCGGGCGCGCGCTGGGTGAGGATACGCCCAAGTACCTGAACACCCGTGCCACGGTTCTCTTCGACAAGTCGCGAGTCCTCTTCGGGCTTGATCGAGCCGTGGCCGTGATCGGCAGGGCGAGGCGGGTGACGCTCATGGAGGGCTACTTCGACGTGATCGGGGCCCACCGAGCGGGAGTCACCAACGCCGTCTCCACCTCGGGCACCGCCCTCACCGATGTTCAGGTGCGCCTGCTGCGTCGATTCGCTGATGAGGCGGTGTTGTGCTTCGACGGGGATCTGGCGGGTCAGCGGGCGGCGACTCGCGCGGTCGGCATCTTGACCGCGGCGGGGATGATCTGCAGACTCGTGCTGCTCCCTGAAGGCGCGGACCCGGACGACCTCAGCCGCACTGACCCCGAGCGCCTTCGACGCATGGTGGACCAGGCGCCACCCGCCTTCGAGGTCTTGATCGACCAGGCGCTCGGGCAGACCTCTTCAAACGCCCAGCAGACCGCCGCCGCCCGCCAGGATGCCCTGCGCCGGGCCATGGCGATCCTCGCCGGGATCCCGGAGGCCAGCATCAGAGAGCTGTACGCGGAGCGCGTCGGTCGGCGTCTGGGCATTCAGACCCAGCGGATCCTGGATGACGTGGAACGCGGCCGCAAGGCTCCCCTGTCGGCGGGTGGTTTGGACCCCGTCTCCCCGGGGAAGAGTGCAATGGGCGCGTCTGCCCATTTGCTGGGTTTGTTGTCAGCCAGGCCAGAGCTGGTTGCGGAGGTCAGAGATCGCTATCAGGTCACTCGCGGTGACTTCCCGGAGGCGGACGACGGGGAGTTGTACTCTGTCCTCTGCGAGGCGCTCCCGGGGCGGCCTCCGGCCAGCGCCCTCCCGGCCCACCTCATCCGCAGGTTGGCCGAAGTCGGTAACACCGAGCTTCCGGAGCTTGAGGAACAATCAGATGAAGCGCACCTGCGGCGCGCGCTGGACGACTGTGTGAGAAGTATTCGTATCGAAGTGGCCGAAAAGACGATTGCGGAGTTGCAGGACAAGCTCCTGGGCCTCGGCCATCACCGCGAAGGATCGGCGCCCGCGTTGGTGGCCGAGATGGAGAGTGTCCGCAGACGAATCGAGCAGCTTCGTCACGGTGACGGTTTGGAGGCGTTGAGTGGCTAGGGCAATGAAGGTGGCGCCGACACCGCCGCGCACCGAGGATCTGGTCAAGGCGGCTGAGCAGCTGATCCTGAAGGGCAAGGAGCAGGGGTACCTCAGTCCCAACGAGATAATCGATCCGTTCCCCGAACTGGATACCGACCCGGATCAGATCGAGCGCCTGTTCCTGCTCTTCCGCGAGATGGGCATTCTGGTCTCCGACGGGGACAAGGACTTCGACGCCGACGAGTCAGAGGATGAGCTTCTGGCCGCCGACGCGGACGCCGTCTCCCTCGACGACCCGGTCCGCATGTACCTCAAGGAGATCGGCAGGGTAGCTCTGCTGAAGGCCGAGGACGAGGTCTATCTGGCCAAGCTGATCGAGCAGGGTGACGAGGACGCCAAGCACCGCCTGACGGAGGCGAATCTGCGTCTGGTGGTCTCGATCGCCAAGAAGTACATAGGACGTGGCATGTCCTTCCTGGACCTCATCCAGGAGGGCAACATGGGCCTGATTCGAGCGGTGGAGAAATTCGACTACCACAAGGGCTATAAGTTCTCCACCTACGCGACGTGGTGGATCCGGCAGGCCATCACCCGGGCGATCGCGGATCAGGCGCGCACCATCCGCATACCCGTGCACATGGTCGAGACCATCAACAAGCTGGTCCGCATATCCCGCCGCCTGCTCCAGGAACTCGGCCGGGAGCCGTCCGACCCGGAGATCGGGGAAGAGATGGGGATCACCCCGGACAGGGTGCGGGAGATCGTGAAGGTGGCCCAGGACCCGGTGTCGCTTGAGACTCCTATCGGAGAGGAGGAGGACTCCCACCTGGGAGACTTCGTGCCGGACAGCGAGGCCGTGGCCCCATCAGAAGCGGCATCCCTCACCATGCTGCGCACCGAGGTGGAGGACATCCTCGACACCCTGACCCCACGGGAACGCAGAGTCTTGCAGCTGCGCTTCGGGCTGATCGACGGCCATCAGCGCACCCTGGAAGAGGTGGGCAAGCGCTTCGGTGTCACCCGGGAGCGGATCCGCCAGATAGAGGCAAAGGCCCTGCGCAAGCTGCGCCACCCCTCGCGCAGCATGAAGCTTAAGGATTATCTGGAGTAGCCGGCCCGCCGTCCGTCGCGGGGCCCGTGTCGCACCGCGGAGAACATGAGGAAGTTGGGGATCCGATCGCGCCGGGGATCTCCGCCACCGCGGGGTCGGGGCTCGCGGATCTTCTCAAACCCGAGTCCACACGCCTCCAGAGCCCGGGAATAGCTCTCAAGGTCGAAGGCCCAGCCGTCGAATTCCATCTCCAGACCTCCCCTTTCGAGGTGGGCGCTCACCCAGCGCTTTCCAAGATAGGCGCCCTGGATCTCAAAGGACGCGTCCGGACCGCTGCCGGCGAAATCCCCAGCGTCACTCAGAGGATGGGTGACGCACACGGAGAGGTGACCGCCGTCGGTCATCACGCGAGCGGCCTCCGCCAGCGCCCTGGGCATGTCCGCGACGTCCATGAGCACGTTGTAGGCCACCACCAGATCGAACGTCCCATCCGCAAAGGGCAACTGCTCGGCTGAAGCGACCAGGTATCGGGACCTCTGGTCGAGGGCCGCGGCGGCGGCCAGAAGGCTCGGCGAGGGGTCGATGGCGGTCAGGTCGTGCCGCCTGCCCACGAGGTCCCTGCTGACTCGGCCCTCTCCGCAACCGATCTCCAGGGTGGCCGCCCCGGGAGGAGGGACCATCTCCTCGAAGAAGAAGTCACGGTAGGCCCAGTAGGCGTCGAATCCGGGCGTGCGCGCCCAGGCGAGCCAGCTGGCGGCCCGATCCTCCCACCCCTGCGCCAGAGAGCCGGGCCCGGCCTCTATTGGATCGTCCACCTCACTGGCGCCCGACCTTGAGGTGAGAGTCGAAGAATGCCAGCGCGCGTTCGGCCATGTCGATGCGCGCGGGGATGGCACGCACCCCGTGCCCCTCTTGGGGATACAGCACTAGCTCGGTCTCAACTCCCGCCGCCAGCAGGGCCTGGTGGAACTCGACAGCCTGGCCGGGAGGAGTGCAGCGGTCGACCATGCCCGCGGCCAGCAAGGTCGGCGTCTTGGAGCGGTGGGCGAAGAAGACGGGGCTGCGCTCGAAGTAGGGACCGCCCGCCACCTTGGGGTTGGCCTTCAAGTACATCTCGTCGAAGTCGGGGATGTTGCTTGAGAAGTGCTGGCTGTACCAATCCGTGACCGGGGACCCCGCCACAGCGGCCCTGAACCGGGTCGTCTTAGTGGTGAGCCAGCAGCTCATGTAGCCGCCGTGGCTGACGCCGTAGACCCCGAGCCTGTCCGGGTCGGCCAGGCCCTCTGCGACCAGGTGGTCCAGTCCCGTGAGCAGGTCAGCGACCTCGGCCCCGCCGTAGTCGCCCAGCTCCATGGCGAGAAACTCCTGGCCCTTCCCGCTGCTGCCCCTTGGGTTCGGCAGGAAGACAGCGTAGCCGTTGGCCGAGAGGAGGGCCAGGAGGAGGTGGTCTGGAGATGGCCACGAGGGCCGCCAGCAGTGAGCCGGGCCGCCGTGGACCGCGAGGACGGTGGGGTGGGGCGCGTGCGCCTCCCGAGGGAGGATGAGAAAGCCAGAGATGTCAAGGCCATCGGCCGACCGCCAGCGCACCTCCTGGATGGGTCCGAGCCGGTCGCCCAGCCAGCGCTGACCGTCGTTTTCGAAAGTGACGAGGTCCTTGACCCGTCCTTGTTCCGCAACGGCGATTCTGGGCGGAATGGACCAGAACTCAGCTCCAAAGCAGACACCCCCCTCCGGATGGGGAGATGCGGCAGGATAGAAGCGGTCAGAGGTGGTCATCAACCCACGATGGTGAATCTCGACCCTCAGATCCCGGAGGTCGACCTCCAAGACCACCGTATCGAGGTCTTGCACCCCCGCGACCACGATGCGGTGCTGGTCGCGGAAGCAGATGGAGGTTGCATCAACTCCGTCCAGGTCGAGCTCACGGGCCTTCCCGCCATCCCGCTCGATCACGACAACATCACCAGCCACCAGGCCGCGATCACTGGCGAGCCCCTCAATTAGGGCTAGCTTTGTCCCATCGGGAGAGGCTGCCAGGTTCCCTAGTTGCAGCCTCGGCTGGTGGATCGTCCGACTCGTGGAGCCGTCCAGCGGCAGGAGCTCCACGCGTGACTTGGTCCAGTCGCCCTCGAAGGGCAGGTTGGAGACACAGGCCAGGAGCGCATCCTTGGCCACTACCCCAAGCCAGACGTTCAACCCCTCGGGTGAGATGCGCTGGACCTCAAGTGAGTCAGGCTCCACCAGCAGGGCTACCCTCCAACCGGTGAGGGTGCTTCCCCCTCGGTGCACGGTCGGCGTCCATGCCGGCGCATCCTGCGGTGATGAGGCCATCTGGATGGAGCCGGATCCACCGGTCACCCCTTGCTCGGCCCCCTCCTCCGCAGCCAAGGCGACGAGCCTGCCGTCCGCCGTCCACTCCAGTGATTCGACGCTGTACCCGGGCAGCAGAAGCTCGCGCGCGGGCTTGCCCGGAGCAGCCTCCACCACCCAAGGCTGGAAGAGGCCCTGGTGCCCATGGTCGGAAAGGAAGGCGATCCTGCTGCCATCGCGACTCCACTGCGCACTTCGCTCGCATGCCCGTTCGTTCTCGGTCAGTGGCTCAAGGCTGCCGGCCGGGACCTGAAGGCGGTATACCCGGGTTGAGGACGTGCCCTCAAGCTGATACCTGACATCGCCGACCACGACAGCCTCGCCCCCATCGGGCGCGAAGTGGATCCCCGTCACCGCGGACACGCTCCCGAGACCGCCCGCGAGCACCGTTGAGAAGAGCTCTTTGGCGCTCAGCGCCGACGGCTCACTTGCCAATGGACATCCTCCTCGCAAAAGAGACCCCGTGGAGAGGAAGGGGCATCACGGTTAGACTACGCAGGCAACCGGCCGCCGTGGGGCCGCTTCTGCGGCCCGCGGGCCCGCCTCGGGCGGCGGCGGGCTCGACTAGACTGGGACGGCCAGCGATCCGGAGTAGCTCAACGGTAGAGCAGGCGGCTGTTAACCGCAAGGTTCACGGTTCGAATCCGTGCTCCGGAGCCACCGCCCCAATCGGTTGTCCTTGGACTCCCTTGGCGGCGATGGCGTCTTCTCTGAGCCCGGGGATGAGGCACGAGCCGGCCGGTCCAGGATTCTCGTCCCCACTGAACTGACCATCGGCCGTGCCTTTCGGTCGGCGCTATTCTCGTCGGGTGCAGTTGGCTTGTTCGACTTCGCGGTTCGGGCGGCAGGTGATTCACAGACGACACCCCCGCCACCTTGGTTCCGCAGAGGAAGGCCCGGCCCCGGCTTCGGTCGGACATCCGAGCGGCCCGGCGGCCAATCAAGAACGGCGCGACCCTGAAGGGACTTAGCTTGGGTCACGATGGGCCCCGAGTTGGTCCCGGGAGCAAGCGCACCTCCAGGGCCTCTCTGCTGGCGAGTAGAGCGCAGCGCGTGCGGGTGCCGGTGACTTGAGGGGCAGCCCGCGCCCGGCATGGTCTGCGGGGGTCATCATCACCGTGCTCGCAGCCTCGGGATGCGCCAGCGCCGTGCCCCCGCATCACCGGATCATCCGCCCCTCACCCAGCCCGAAGGTCTCCCCAACCCCGTTCACCAGCCCGATCGCCAGCCCGGGGGCGAATGCTCTGAGCTGCCGGCTGCCGGTGTACGGGTCATCGGTGCTGGTTGGCTCCTCAGGGGCAGAGCAGGCGGGAGGCTTTGTGGACCTGCCTTCGGGGTCAGTGACCGCGGCTCCCGGGACCGGACTGAGTCCTGTGTCCGGACAGTTCAATGAGTGGCAGACGCAGTCCGTACCGACCCTCAGTGGAGACACGGATGAGGAGTCGTACGACGCGGCTCTGGATCGATGGGTGCCCGCCGCTCCCGCGGAGATCTCCCCAGCGGGAACGCAATACGCCTATGTGGTGGTGGGCAACATCAGCGATCCACAGAGCACCCCCGTGTACGTACACCTGGTGACCATCGCCAGCGCCAGTGACCAGGTGATCTACTCCAGTTCGCAGACAGAGGTGCTGGGGTGGGACGGCGGCGAGATCCTGCTGGTTGGTCACGTCCCCACCGCAGCTAACAGCGAGGGCCTGCTGAGCCTCAATCCCGCGACCGGATTGGCCACCACGGTTCAGCCGGCGCAGAGCGGCCTCGAGTGGTATCTGGCCGCGGCCCCGGTGGTCTGGGGGGGAGAGCAGAATCCCGCCGACGTCTCGCCCCCGCAGGTGGAGGTGCCCTGGGACGAGACGGTCCGGTACGACCTCTCCACGGGCGAGGAGCAGGTCTGGTCCTACCACCCTGGGGACCAGGTCACAGTCGTAGGGACCACGGCCGCGGGAGACCCCATCGAGACGGTGGCGGGGCCATCACAGGCCAGCCTGGAGGTGGCCACGTCACCCGACACCGCGACCACCTTGATGACAGGCCCGGGGCTCACCAGCGCCAAGGGGCTCACGATCTACTCAACATTCACCGACTCCCATGGCACCTGGGTGGGAACGGACCAGGGGCTATACCTGCTCAGCCCCAGCCTTCAATTCAGCGAAGAGCAGGCCGGCAACTTCGCCAATGCCACGATCGTGGGCGCCTGCTCCTGAGATCGCCGGTCAGCTGCCAGCTCAGGTGCTGGACGGCTCGAAGCGGAACGTCCTCGCAGCCAGCGCCAGGACCCCGACGCCTACTCCGAGCAGGATGAGCAGGTCCGGGGTGACCTGGGCCAGGCTCTGGCCCTCCGCCATCAGCCCCCGGAGACCAGAGCTGAAGTACGTGAGAGGCATCACGACCGACAGCTTCTGCAGCCAGATCGGCGCGCCGGATAGGGGATAGAAGACCCCGGCAACGAATAGCTGGGGCAACGACACCAGGTTTGACATCACCACGGCCGCCTGTTCCCGGCGGGAGAGAGCGGCGATCAGAAACCCAGCGGCAAGGAAGCAGAGTGAGCCAACCAACAACATGAGCAGCACCAGGCCCGGACTCGGACCCATGCCGATCCCGTAAAGCAGATGGCCGATGCCCAGGAGAACCGCGATCTGAATCGCGACCAGGACCAGTTGCGAGATGACGCTGGCGGCGAGGAAGACCCAGACCGGGGCCGGCGTCGCGCGGATGCGCCTCAGAGTCCCCTGCTCCCTGTCGCCGACCAGCCTTAGCCCGGCCGACAGCCCCCCGGCCAGGACCGCGTAAGCGAGGACGCCAGGGGCCAGAAAGTCTATGTAGTCATTGTTCGCCAGCGAGTCGGAGCTGATCCCGCCGGGTGGATGCACCGCCTGCACCACTCCCGTCACGGCTGGCGCCCGCCCCAGCAGAACCTGGTTGAGAGAGCTGACGGCCGCTTCCGCCTCCGCCGTGAGCGCCCCGTTCTCGGTGACATTGCTGGCGTTCTCCAGGATGTCCACCGCCACCGGCGCGCCGCCCCTGCTCTGCACCACCAGGGCGAAGTCGGCTTGGTTCGAAAGCACCTGGCTGCGCGCCGTCTTCGCATCCGTCGCGCGGACGGTGAAGGAACTCGGCGGCAGGGCACGCTGGAGGATCTGAAAGTTGGACGATGGCGCCACCAGGTCAACAGTGGCGGGACTGTGCTGGAACAGCCCGCCAAAGATGACTATCAGCAGCAGAGGGACCAAGACGTTGAAGACCAGGACCTGGCGGTTCCGGTAGAGGACGGTGACGTTGGCCAGAGTGAGGGCGAGAAGGGGGGTCCAGGGCCCGAAGTTGAGCGGGCGCGCGAACGACGAGCCATCACCGCGGTCATGGCTGGCCATCACCCCTGGTCCGCAAGGTGCCGACCGGCGCGCTGCAGAAAGACGTCTTCCAGATTCGGGGGTTGAACCGTGACGTCGCGCAACGCTGACTCTCCGAGGGTGTTGCCGATCGCGGCCAGCACCGAACCGACCTCCCTGGTCTGCAACTCCCAGCGACCGTTCTCCCAGCGGCTGTTGAGGACCGCGGGCAGCCAAGCGAGATCCAACTCTGGGGCACCCCGAAGCGTGATCCGGGCGGCCGCCCCGAGCCCCGCCACCAGTTCCTCGGGGGTGCCCTCGGCGACCACCCTTCCCAAGTCGATGATCACCACCCTTTCGGCTAGCTGCTCGGCCTCCTCTATGTAGTGGGTGGTCAGCAGGACGGTGCGCCCCTGGGCGTGCAGCTGGCGGATCATCTGCCAGGTCTGGCGCCTGCTGAGAGGGTCGAGACCGGTGGTGGGCTCATCTAGTATCACGAGCTCGGGATCGTTGCAGAGGGTGAGAGCGATCTGCAGGCGTCGCTTCTGCCCACCCGACAGCGCCGAGGCGCGGCGGTTGCTCATTTCGTCAAGGTCGACCAGATGGAGGAGCGCGGCGGCGTCGGACTGGTACCCGTACAGCCGCCCGAACAGGCGCAGGGTCTCGGCGCAGGTCAGGTCGTCGAAAAGCGCCCCCTCCTGAAGTTGGACCCCAACCCGGCGGCGAGCCTGCAGCGGGGTTGTTCCCAGCACCCGCACGGATCCGGAGTCAAATGTCTTGAGGCCCTCGATGATCTCCATGGTGGTGGTCTTGCCCGCCCCGTTGGGCCCGAGCAGTGCCACTATCTGGCCCGCTCCAACGCTGAGGTCCAGGCCCCTCACCGCTTCGACCGCGCCATAGCGTTTGTGCAAGCCCCGTACCTCGATCGCGAACTGCGACGCGTTGGAGGGGGCGGTCCTGGATGTGACCATGGCGCTCGAGGTCCTCGTGGCGGGCGTGGCTCCAGGGCCACTTAGGGCCGTGGCCGAGTGTCAGGATACCAGCAACTCCACCACCTTCTGGATCGGGTGTGGAACGTCATCCAGATCCAATTTCCTGATGCGCGAGCCCACCGCTTAGTCTCGACTGGAATGAAGAGGGTCTGGGCCAGGCTGAAGCTGACACTGCCGGTTCGAGTGGTGCTCCTGTACCTGCAACGCAACGGCCCCAACCAGGCAACCCTGGTCGCCTGGAACCTGCTCTTCGCGATCTTCCCCGTCATCCTGCTGGCCGTGACCCTGGCAGGCGTCGTGTTCCACGATCCCGCGGCGGGCAGGGCGGTCGCCAAGGCGGTCGCGGCAATTCTTCCCGCGGGGCGCGGCTCCGCGGTCCTTGCCGCCTTGAACGCCTTTCATCGCGACTCAGGGATTCTGGCGATCGTGGGCGTGGTCGGCCTCATATGGTCCGGGACCTCCCTCTTCGGAGCCATGGAGCAGGGCTTCGCGGCACTTGCGGGTTCCAAGACCAGGGGTTTCGTGGGCCAGAAGCTCATGTCGCTCGGCATGATCGTCCTCTTCACCGTGCTGGCCGTGCCGGTCGTTCTCAGTTCCAGCGCCCTTGCCGTCCTCGAGTCACTGCCCGGCGTTCCCGGGTTCCTACACTCGGGTCCGCTGGCCATAGCCATCCAGATCGTGGCGGCGGTCGCGGTGGGAACCCTGCTCTTCACATCCATCTACCACCTGGTTCCCCGAGCGCGACGGACGGTCCGGGCCGCCTTCGCCGGTGGGCTCACGGCAGGATGTGTGTTCGAAGCCCTCAGCCTGCTCTTCCCCCTCTACTTTCACCTCGAGCATGGGTTCAGCACCTATGGGTCCACGTTCGGCCTCTTCTTCCTGATCCTCGCCTACGCATTCCTGGTCGCTCAGATCACCATCATTGGCTACGCGGTCGTGGTGGCGTGGAACCCAATGCCGAAGCGCTCCACCTCTCACCCCCAACCCCCGCCCGCCGATGGCGAGGCGGGACCAGTCGCGGCTCCACCCAGTACCCAGCCGACCCCCGAGTAGAGCTGACCGACGCTGACCAGCCCCCAGCCCGCAAGGGCCAACCCGACGGGTGCCGCAAACTTGCTCGCCGGCGACTACTCGTGGTTGACTAGGGGCGTGCATGACCACTCGACCAGGCTGTTCGTTCTGGGAACGCTGATTCGCCACGGGGATCTACACGGACACGCGATCCGGCAGATGGCGCATCAGGACCGCACCGAGCTATGGACCGATGTCAAGGTGGGGTCGCTCTACGGCGCTCTGCGCAAGCTCTCCGAGGAGGGGCTGGTGGAGCCGGTGGCCAGCGGACGAAACGGCAATCTGCCTCCCCACACCGTCTACCGGATATCTGAATCCGGACGGGCTGAGTTTCTGCGGCTGAGGAGCGCTGCGCTGACCGCAGCTTCCCTCAAGCCGGATCCCTGTGACCTGGCGATGGCGATGTCCGAGGGGCTTGGGACGGAGGAGTTGGCGGCGGCGCTACGCCTGAGGCTGGAGGACGTGCGCCGGCAGGCCCGGCTCCGCTCGCAACTCGGCCGCGACGTGGAGCCTATGCTGTCCCAAGCTGAGCGCACGGTCTTTGACCACTACCGTCTGCGCTACCGGGCCGAGGAGGCCTGGCTGGAGTCGATTCTGGCTGAGCTCCACGGTCGCGGCGATGGCGATGCGCGGCCCGCCGTAGACCCCGGCATCCCGCTGGCATCATGATTTCCCCAACGCATCCCAAGGAGACGAATTGACAGTCACGCCCCACCATCCGGCCTCCCCCAGAACCGGACTCGCCCTGCTGGTCATCGTGATCGGTGTCCTCATGGCCGCCGTCGACACGACCATCGTGGTGCTGGCTCTGCCGGAGATGGAGCGTTCGCTGCACGTGCCGTTGTCAGCCGTGATCTGGGTGATCATCGGGTACCTGCTTGTCATCACTCTCCTGGCCACCCAGGTGGGGCGCTTGGGAGACATGTTCGGCAGGGTGCGGATGTACGAGTCGGGGTTCATCGTCTTCATAGTTGGGTCGGCCCTCTGCGCCTTGGCCGGCAATGAGGCGACGATCATCGGATTCCGCATCCTCCAGGGGATTGGCGGGGCCCTCATCACGGCCAACAGCGGAGCCGTCATCGCCGACACCTTTCCTCCCGAGGCCCGTGGCCGCGCCTACGGCTTCAACAGCATCGGCTGGAATGTCGGGGCGATCCTGGGGATCCTCCTCGGCGGCCTCATCATCACCTTCGTCTCGTGGCGCTGGATCTTCTGGATCAACGTCCCGGCGGGGCTCGTGGCCTTCACCATGGCGCTTCGCGTCCTCCACGACTCGGGACGTCGTCAGCGTCAGCGCCTCGATTTCTGGGGCATGGCCACGCTCGGGCTCGGGCTGTTCGGTGTCCTGTGGGCAATCACCTCTTTGGCCACCTCCGCATTCGATCTGGAGACCCTGGGGTTCCTGGTTGGCGGACTTTTGCTGCTCGGAGTCTTCGTGCTCTTGGAGCGAGCCTCGACCGCTCCCATGGTCGACCTCTCCTTGTTCCGGATCCCCTCCATGAGCCCCACCCTGCTGGCCTCACTCTTCCAGGGACTGGCCAGCTTTGCCGTGCTGTTCCTGGTGATCATGTACCTTCAGGGCGTTCGCCGCCTGAGCCCATTGGACGCCTCCCTTCTGCTGGTTCCGGGTTACCTGGTGGGAGCGGTGGTTGGCCCGTTCGCGGGCAAGCTCTCGGACCGGATCGGAGTGGTTTGGCCCGCCACCGCCGGCCTCCTGGTGGAGATCGTGGCGCTTTTGGTCTACGCCCAACTGGGCGTGACCACGGCGCTTTGGGTCGTGGCCCTGGCGGCGGTGATCAACGGCATCGGGGCGGGCTTCTTCTTCCCCGCCAACAACGCCGCGGTGATGAAGGTAGCGCCCCGGCAAGCGTTCGGCACCGCCTCGGGGATGCTGCGCACCTTCGCCAACGTGGGGATGGTCTTCTCCTTCTCGGTCGCTATCCTGGTCGCCGCCCGATCCATCCCCAAGGGGCTGGCCTTTGCGATCTTCGTTGGCACCACGCGCCTGAGCCATCAGCTGGCCGCGGCCTTCACGAGCGGAGTCCACGCGGCGTTCTATTCCTCGATGGCCTTCATGGCGGTGGCGATGCTGCTGTCCGCCACCAGAGTGCTGCGCCGACGGCACTCGGAGATGCCGCTTCCACCGACCTCGGCGCCTCCGGTCGACGACAGGCGCACGGCCGTCCGGGTCGGGGCCGAACGCGAGCCTGAGTAGGGTCAGGCCCGAAGAAGGCCGCAGAGCCTTGCCCGGCCCGCTCCTGCTCGCGAAAGGTGGGCGCGGACGGCGCTAGCGGCGAGCACCCTTAAGCCAGCCCGTGACCCCGCGGGTCAGCCACCGGAGCCTCTTTGGGGTTCGGCCACAGACCGGCCAGATAGAGCCGCCCGGGCAGTCGCTCACCGATGATTTGCTCCAGCTGCTCGGCCGCCCTGCAGAGGGCGGAAACGTCGCAGGCCAGTGTGGCCCCGACCCGCTGCAGCATGTAGAGAAGGTCCTCACTGCACACGTTGCCGGTGGCGCGAGGCGCGAACGGGCACCCGCCGATCCCCCCGACCGACCCCTCGAAACGGCGCACCCCGATCTCATATGCGGCCAGGGCGTTGGCCAACCCCATTCCCCTTGTGTCGTGCAGGTGGAGGGAGATCTGCTCGGTCGGAATGCCGGATCTCAAGAGATGCTCCAGCATCTCGCCGACCTGCCTGGGATCGGCGACCCCTATGGTGTCCGCCAGGCCTATCTCGGCCACCCCAATCTCCTGGCACCGATCTGCGAGTTCAGCGACGCGGTCGTGGTCGACCCTGCCCTCGAATGGGCAACCGAAGGCGACGCTGAGCCCCACATCGAAGAGACAGCCGTTCGCGGCAGCCGCAGCCGCCATCTGCTCCAGCTCGGCCAGGGTCTCGCCGACCGAGTGATTCAAATTGCGGCGGTTGAAGGTATCGGTGACCGCCAGGTTCGCCACCACGTGGCGCACCCCGCAGGCCAGAGCCCGCTCCAAACCCCGCTGATTCGGCACCAGGACCCGGATCCTGTGCAGAACGGCGGGTCCCCGACTGGCGACCAGGGCGGCCAAAACCGCCTCCGCGTCGGCCATCTTCGGCACCCACTTGGGGGACACGAACGAAGCCGCCTCCACCTGGTCGACGCCGCAGTCGAGCAGCCGTTCCACCAGCTCCACCTTGGCCTGGGTGGCGACCTCGAGGGCCAGGTTCTGGAGGCCGTCACGGGGACCGACCTCGGTGAAAAAGACCGCGCGCGGGTGTGCGGGAGAGGGTTCGCTCACGCCGTCAGTCTAAGCGCCCAGCATCGTCGGACCGCGCTATCCTGTCCTCAAGTGCCGCGCGGTCAAGGGTGATAGGGGCCGATGACTATTCGAAAGAGCCTGGGACAATGGCCGGTCGTTCGCCAGATCCGGCAGGGCGACCCACTCGGCCTGGGCGCGACGGTGACCAGCCAGGTGACGGCTGACAAGGTCGCACGAACGGCCCTGGCCGACAAGGTGGTGCCGTCGGTCTGCCCGTACTGTGCTGTCGGTTGCGGCCAGTTGGTCTTCGTCAAGGACGGCCGGGTGGAGCAGATCGAGGGGGACCCCGCGAGCCCGCTGTCCCGGGGCCGGCTCTGCCCCAAGGGCTCCGCCAGCATGGAGCTCGTCAACAGCCCCATGAGGGAGCTCAAGGTGAAGTACCGGCGGCCCCACGGGACTGCTTGGGAGGAGCTTCCGCTGGATACGGCCATGGACATGATCGCGGACCGGGTCATCCAGACCAGACGCGACACGTTCGAGGAGCGTGACGACAAGGGCCGACCGCTACGCAGGACCATGGGGATCGCAAGCCTGGGCGGGGCCACCATCGACAACGAGGAAAACTACCTCTGGCGCAAGTTGATGGTGGGGCTGGGCGTGGTACAGGTGGAAAACCAGGCCCGAATATGACACTCGGCCACTGTTCCCGGTCTGGGAACCTCGTTCGGTAGAGGTGGAGCAACCACCTTCCCGGGAGACCTCCAGAACTCCGACTGCATAGTGGTCATGGGTTCGAACATGGCAGAGTGCCATCCGGTCGCATTCCAGTGGGTGGTGGAGGCCAAGCGCAAGGGAGGCGTCTTGGTTCATGTCGACCCGCGCTTCACCCGCACCAGCGCGCTGGCGGACCAGCACCTCTCCATCCGGGCGGGCAGCGATATAGCCTTTCTGGGGGGCCTGATCCACTTCGTGCTGGAGAACCAGCTCTACTTCGACGAGTACGTGAGGAAGTACACCAACGCCGCCACCATCATCGACGAACACTTCCTGGACACGGAGGACCTGGACGGATTCTTCTCCGGCTGGAACGAGCTGGAGGGGCGCTACGACAACTCGACCTGGCAGTACCAGGGCTCGGTCGTCCAGGCTGCCGCAGGGCAGCGCAGCGCACCGACTGCCGACGTGCGGGCGGGAGTTGTCAGCGGGGCAGCGCTGCATGAGGACCCCTCCCTGGAGCATCCGCGCTGCGTGTTCCAGCTTCTCCGCCGCCACTTTTCGCGCTACACCCCGGAGCTGGTGGAGCGCGTGACGGGAGTCTCCCAGGAAGAGTTCTTGAAGCTGGCCAGGACCATCTGTGGCAACTCCGGGCGCGACCGCACCACGGCCTTCGTTTACGCCGTGGGCTGGACTCAGCACACGGCCGGCGCTCAGTTCATCCGCACCGCATCGATTCTCCAACTGCTGCTCGGGAACATGGGCCGTCCCGGGGGAGGGATCCTGGCCCTTCGCGGCCACGCCAACATCCAGGGGGCAACGGACATCGCCACCCTGTTCGATGTGCTGCCCGGCTACATCCCTGTCCCAAAGGTCGATGATCCCGCCGAGCTCCAGGAGTTCTGCGCCCGCAATGGCGGCAGCGCCGGGGGCTACTGGGGCAACCTCAGAAGCTACCTGGTCTCCCTGCTCAAAGCCTACTTCGGAGATGCCGCCACCGAGGCCAACCAGTACTGCTTTGGCCACCTCCATCGGCTCACGGGAGATCACTCCACCTACCAGAGCACGCTGGGAATG
>JAJYWM010000300.1 GCA_021791455.1 bacterium
CTCCACCATGTCTCGGGCGGCGACGGGGGCCTCGCGGGCTGATCACCGTTCGCCCCTATCCGGAGCAAGGTCGAGTTCGGCGCCCGGGTGCTTCTACAAGAGCCCCAGCAGCCTCGATAGCGGACGCCTCGGGGCGTCGAATTCTAGGCGCCACTCCACCCAGCCGGCAGGCAGCGCTCAGATTCAGTCATCCCAGGTCAGTCGCGTGCTGTATCGACTCAAGCGACGGCAGGGGCCGGAGAGTCTCGATTTGCTATGGCGAACTCTTGAAGTGGCCGCCGGGGGACTCGAACCCTCGACCTCACGGATGTGAACCGTGCGCTCTAACCGGCTGAGCTAGGCGGCCAATGTGGGAATCCCCAGTCTACCGAGGGGCCACTGGGTCAACATTTCAGCCGAGGTCGGCCTGGATCTGCTGCACCGCATAGGGTAGCCGGGCTGTCACTTCGATCGCTCCCACCGATTGGGTGGCGAGCTGGTGTAGGTCCACCCCGTCGGACCAGAAGCCAAAGGCCGTCACCTGATAGGTCACGGTGGCGACCAGATCCAGGCTGCGCTCCGCCACCTGAGGGATCCATGTCCCGTCGGGCGTCGTGGTTCCGTCCGGCAATGTCCAAGAGATTTGCTCCGGCGCCGCCTGAACCACCCACTCGACGTGGATGGTCTCCCCCAGGTCGCCGTCACCGAGATCGGGAACGGTGGCGTCGATCACCGCCTGCGCCGTCGCCGGCTCGGGTTGGAGCACCATGGTCACAGGAACGCCGACCAGACCAGCCGTCGGTGGAGTGGCGGTGATCTCCTCGGCCGGGACCTGGCCCGCGACTGCGGCTCGGAATGCGCCAGGGTTGAACCCTGGCAGGCACTGGGCGGCTGCCGTACCCGGGAGACAGGGGTCGGGGTGTCGTGGCAGTTGGGTGTAGCCGAGATATCTGATGCCGGCATCCTGGCCGCAGAACACCTCCCAGACCCACCCGGTGTCCTCCAGTGGGGTGGATCGCAAAACAGGCACTCGCTGACCCCCAAGGCTCCAAAAGCTGCCCGACCAGCTCCAGCTGTCATCCGCAATCCCGGTCGCCCACTCCGTAACCTCATAGGGGGTGCAGGAACTCGCGGCGACGGGGACCGACGTTGCCCAATGGTGGAATGAGGCCGGTTCGGTGGGAGCTGATGGGCCAGAAACGCCCACACACTGTCCGCCAAAGGTCATGGCAGATGTCGTGCCGTTGCAACCCAAGGTTGGGCCAGATCCGGCGTAGTTCGCCAGCACTGGACTCACCAGGGTAGACGCGGCAAACGCCAGGCCGCTCGCGGCAAACGCTAGGAGGATGCTGTGTCGCATAGGACGTATCGGTCGAGCCCCGCGGCCCATTGAACCCATTGAATGACTGAGAAATGTGTCGTGTGAGATGTGTCCGGACCCGTACCTGTTCGCTGAGTCTGCACCTCAGTGCCGTCGCTGATGACGGCAGCAACCGCTTCAGGGTCACTAGGATCGGATTCAAATCCCACCTGAACACTCGTGAGGGTGTCCGAGATGGAGAACACCTTCACCCGATTGGCGGTGTTTTGTGAGATTTCAGCCTTCTCCGCGGCCAACCAGTCCCCGGTGTCTGCGTACGCGAGCAGCGCCGCGTCTTGACGCTCGATGGCGATGTTTTCGATGAGATTGTCTATCTGCACGTCCTGCACAACCTGCTGGGCGGAAACGCCCGTAGGGAGCGGGTGGGAGGTGGAGACGGTAAAGCTGGGCGTTGCCAGTTGGGTCTTGGGTACAGTGACACCCGGGGCGATGACCGTCGCCTGCGCCCTGGGGCTCGGCGAGGCTCTCGGAATGGGCACTGTGGAGGCGCCGCACCCGGCCAACGCGAGCGCACACGCACCCACCGCAAGTCCCAGCTGGACTCGGCCGACTCCGCACGGTGCACCGAACACGCAAGCCCCCTGGGCCGCAACGCCAGCGGCCATCACATCCCCCTCTGGCGAGCAGGATATCTCGCTTGGCCAGCGCCGACAAGGGTTTGGACAGGGCTGTGTCACATCCACTCCTCGCGCAGGTCGAGATCCCATCGCTCGGCGGCCCTTGTCAGCCGCTCGGCAGCCCAGCCCTCGGACCCGGGCTCCAGAGTCCGAACGATGGTCCTGCGCCCGCGGCCGGTCGGCCCGGCCGCGCCTCCTACCACCACTACCGACGCGCTCGATGAATCCAGGTAGGGCCGCACCAGGTGGCAAAGCCTTGGGTCCCCCGCCAAGCGTGGTCCGGGAAACTCGCAGGATGCCTGTGCTCCGCTGGACCTCTCTGTGATTCGGAAGAAGGTTCGCATCCGCTATCTCCTCAGGGAAAGCTGGCGGGCTCGTGGAAAGGGCCCAGGCGCCGGCTCGGGGCGTCCCCGCTCGAGCTCTGCCATCCGCCAGGGCTGGATGAGGACTTGGTCCCCCACCTCCATGGCGAGGGCGGCGTCGACCCAGACCGAGCGGCCACGGTGCAGCTGGCGAAACACTTCGGCCGGAGTCTCGGAGATCAGGTCCTCGGCGTATGAGCTGACCGGCCGGAAGCGATCGGCCACCCGCCTCACGGTTGCCCCACTTAATCCCACTCGCCCAAGGTCTGAGTCCAGGCTGCCCCGCGCAGCAGCCGCCAGTAGCTCCCGCGACAGTTGCCGGGGACCCCTGAGGCCGAGCGATCTTGGAGCCTCATCGGGAGCGGCGGTGTGAAACCCAGGAGGCCCCATCAGGTCCATGTCGAGGCGCTCTTGAGGCGGATGACTTGGCGACCCGGCCGGCAGGGTGGGGTCCCAGCGCGGGTCGATCTGCCTCAATCGCCTCAGCATGTAATCGGTCAGCTCCTGCGGGGTCATCCCCTCGCCCCGGAACGGCTCGGGGTCGGCGAGCGGATGGGGCAGCCAGCCGGAGGCAGCCAGCAGGCGGACGAAGTTTCGAAGCGACACCCCGCCCCGGGGGTCCTCCGCCAGAGCGTGCCCGCTCTCATGGACGAAGGTCGTCTGCAGCATCTGTTTGGCGTTGCCGCCTTCCAGGACCCAACCCTGCATCGAGGCAACACGCCCCGGTTCGCAGTTGATCCGAAGCTCGCCCTGCCGCCAGCAACCCAGCTCGTCGATGTCGAAGCGACCGGCAGGCTGGAGGTGGACCCGTTCCACCAGGCCTCGCAGGATGTCCTTTACCTGCAGGGGGAGAGTGTCCATCGCGAGGAGGGCTTGCTCAGCTCCGACCTGGGACGCGGAATCCAGGTCCACCGCCTGGGATATCTCGAGCTGAAACTGCTCCTCAGCCCACTGTTTGGCGGAGAGCCCGTGCTCCAGATACCGCCGCAGAGGGTGGTACCGAGATGGCGAATGGTACGGAGCGAGGTCGGAGGACACAACCGCTTCGTCCGCTCTCGGCGCCCACCGGGGCGGCGCCGAGCTCAGGTCAGCTCATGTCGGGCCAGGCAGCAGGCTCGGCCTCACTACCCTCAGCGTCCTCTCCACCGACCTTCTGCTGGAACCTTGCGGCCAC
>JAJYWM010000101.1 GCA_021791455.1 bacterium
GCAGCGGCGCTCCTCGGGGGAAGGAGCTGGAGCTGCCCGGGCGCTGGGGCGACGACCCCGACGACCCGCACATCCACATCGGGATCGATTGGTTGGAGTCGATCGCCTTCGGCCATGTCAGCGCGGTCGGGGAGCGGGTCCTCATCATCGGGGTCGGCAACACCGCCATGGACTGCTGCCGGTCCTCGCTGCGCCTGGGCGGTCGGGACATCAAAGTGATGGCGCGTCGGCCACGACAATTCTTCAAGGCCTCGCCCTGGGAGTTGGAGGACGCTGAGGAGGAGGGAGTCCAGATCGTCGTCAACCACGCGCCACGCCAGTTCGTGCGCGAGGGTGGACGGCTGGTGGGGGTGGAGTTCGACGTCGTGGAGTGGGACGAGCAGGCGGTGCACTCCCGGGTGCTGCGCCAGGTCACCCTGCCCTGCGACGACGTCATCCTGGCGATCGGGCAGGAGAACGCCTTCCCCTTCGTGGAGAGGGACCTGGGGCTGGAGTTCGGACCGGGGGAGGTGCCGGTGGTCAACCCGGCCACGATGGAGTCCACCCTGCCCGGGGTGTTCATCGGTGGGGACGCCGCCTTCGGCGCCAAGAACATCATCTGGGCGGTGGAGCACGGGCATCAGGCCGCCATCTCCATCGACAACCACTGCCGGGGGGTGGGGGTGGACGAGCGGCCCCCCCTGACCATGAACCTGCTCAGCCAGAAGATGGGGCTGTCGCAGTGGAGCTACCACAACGACTACAACCCCGCGTCCCGCCAGCCCATGCGCCATCTGGAGTTGCAGCGGCGCTTCGCCGAGCTCAATCTGGAGGTCGAGTTGGGCTTCAGCGCCGAGGCCACCGCCCGGGAGGTCCAGAGGTGCCTGAACTGCGACGTCCAGACCGGGTTCGAGGCGCCGCTGTGCATTGAGTGCGACGCCTGCATCGACATCTGTCCGGTGCGCTGTCTGACCATCGTGGACGCCGCCGGGCTGGAGCCGGCCCAGCTGGGGCCGCTCCTCAGCACACCTCCCACCAATCCGGAGCAGGCCCTCTACATCTCCGCGCCGCTGCCGCAGACGGGCCGGGTGATGGTCAAGGACGAGAACCTCTGCGTGCACTGTGGGCTGTGCGCCGAGCGCTGCCCGACCGCAGCCTGGGACATGGTCAAGTTCGACCTCCAGATCCCCTACGCGGGGCGGGTCGGGATCCCGATCTCGTGAACCGATGGATCCCGGTCGCCGGCGCGCTGACCGAACCCGCCATGGCGGCGGGCGGGCCGGCCCCTGGGAACCGGGTCAACGACTTTGCCTTCAAGCTGGCCAACGTGAACGGGACCGGGTCCGCGACCGCCAACAGCCTGCTCATGCAGGCGATCTTCCGGATGGGGGTGCCGGTCTCGGGCAAGAACCTGTTCCCCTCCAACATCCAGGGGCTGCCCACCTGGTACGAGATCAGGGTCAATGCCGCCGGCCACACCGCCCGCAGCCGGGAGTACGACCTCATGGTCGCCATGAACGGGCAGACCTACGCCTCGGACATCGCCGAGGTGCGCCCGTTGGGACACGTGCTCTTCGACGACAGCTGGCCGCTGGACAAAGAGCTGCTCCGCCCCGATGTGAACTTCCTGGGGATCCCTCTGGCCCGGCTCTGTGCGGAGCACTTCGGCGGCAGCCGCGAACGGATTCTCATGAAGAACATCGCCTACGCGGGGGCCGTGGCCGCCCTGCTGGCGATGGAGGTGGAGGTGCTGGCGGAGCTGCTGGAGGAGAGCTACGGCGGCCGGCCCCGGCTGCTGGCGGCGAATCGGCTCGCGCTGCAACTCGGCCATGACTACGCGACCGAGAACTTCGACTGCCCGCTGCCGTTCCACCTGGAGCGCACTGACCGCACCGACGGCCTGATCCTCATCGATGGCAACACCGCGGTCGCGCTGGGGGCCCTGTACGCGGGGGCGACGGTGGCCGGGTGGTACCCGATCACGCCGGCCACCTCGGTCATGGACAACTTCAGCCATCTCTGTGCCCGCTTCCGCCAGGAGCCCGATCCGAACGCAGGCCCTGGAGGCTCGCCGACCGCCAACAACTACCTGATCGTGCAGGCGGAGGATGAGCTGGCCGCGCTGGGGGTCGTGATTGGGGCCTCCTGGGCGGGGGCCCGAGCGTTCACCTCCACCGCCGGCCCGGGGCTCTCCCTGATGAACGAGCTGCTGGGCCTGGCCTACTACACCGAGATCCCGGCGGTGGTGGTCGACGTCCAGCGCGCCGGGCCCTCGACCGGGATGCCGACCCGGGTTCAGCAGGCCGACATCCTGATGGCCGCCTACGCATCCCACGGCGACACCAAGCACCTGCTGCTGTTTCCCGGGGACCCCGGGGAGTGTTTCGACTTCATGGTCCTGGCCTTCGACCTGGCCGAGCGGTTTCAGACCCCGGTGCTGCTCCTCTCCGACCTGGACATCGGCATGAACGACTGGGCGGTGCCCCGGCTCACCTGGGACGACTCCTACCGGCCCGACCGGGGCCGGGTGCTGGGGCCGCGTGAATTGGATGCCGACCCGCACTTTCACCGCTACGACCAGGCCGATGAGCTGGGGGTGACCCCGCGCACCCTCCCCGGCGTCGACTCGCGCGGAGCCTACTTCGCCAGGGGATCAGGCCATGATCGCCTGGGGGGCTACACCGAGGCGGAGGGCGCCTATCAGGAGGTGGTCGACCGGTTGCTGCGCAAGCACCGGGCGGCCGCCGCCCACATGCCCCGTCCGGTGATCGCCGTCTCCCCCCAAGCCGGCGTAGGAATCGTGACCGTCGGCAGCTGTGGACCGGCGGTGCAGGAGGCGGTGGAGATCCTGGCGGACTCGGGCATAGGGGCTTCGTACATGCGGGTCCGGGGCTTTCCCTTCGGCTCCGAGGTGTCGGAGTTCTGCGAGCGCTACCCGGTCTGCTTTGTGGTCGAGCAGAACCGTGACGGCCAACTGCGGGCGCTGCTCGAGATCGAGGCCAAAGTCCCGGCCTCGCGGCTGCGCTCCGTGCTCATCTACGGGGGGCTGCCCCCCAGCGCGGACCAGGTGGTGGCGCAGGTCCGAGAGCAGCTGGAGGGCTGAGCGTGCCATCGATCACCAAACCATTGATCCCGCTGCTCCCGCTGGAGCGCAATGAGATCGGGCTCACCCTCCAGGACTACCAGGGGGGGATGTCGACGCTGTGCGCCGGGTGTGGTCACGACTCCATCACCGCGGCTTTGATTCAGGCCTTCTTCGAACTCTCGCTGCCGCCCCATCTGATCGCCAAGCTGAGCGGGATCGGCTGCTCCTCCAAGACCCCGGCCTACTTCGTCTCCGGCAGCCATGGCTTCAACTCCGTCCACGGCCGCATGGCCACGATCGCGACCGGCGCGGCCGCCGCCAACCGGGAGCTCATCCTGATTGGCGTCTCCGGGGACGGGGACTCCCTCTCGATCGGGCTGGGCAATCTGGCCCACGCCATCCGGCGCAACGTGAACATGGCCTATCTCAT
>JAJYWM010000022.1 GCA_021791455.1 bacterium
CACAGAGGAGTCGGCGCTGGCGCAGGCCGAGGCTGCCGACCGTCGGCTCCGGGAGGAGCCTGACGGAGGCGGACCCCTGTTGGGGATCCCGGTCGCCTACAAGGACGTGCTCTGCACCAAGGGGGTCGAGACCACCGCGGCCAGTCGGATCCTGGCCGGGTTCATCCCGCCCTACAGCGCGACCAGCGTGCGGCGGCTGGAGGAGGCGGGCGCGGTCGGATTGGGGAAGCTCAACTGCGACGAGTTCGCCATGGGAAGCTCCAATGAGAACTCGGCGTATCAGCCAACTCGCAACCCCTTCGATGTCGGCAGGGTGCCCGGGGGCAGCAGTGGCGGGTCGGCGGTGGCGGTGGCTGCTCGTTTCGCCTGTGCCACCCTGGGCAGCGACACAGGGGGTTCCATCCGCCTGCCCGCGTCCTTCTGTGGAGTGGTCGGGGTCAAGCCCAGCTACGGCAGGGTCAGCCGGTACGGCCTGATCGCGTTCGCCTCCTCTCTGGACCAGGTGGGGCCGGTCACGAAGACGGTGGAGGACGCCGCCCTGGTCCTGCAGGTCATCGCCGGTCGCGACGAGCGGGACAGCACCACGAGCCCCGCCCCGGTGGGCGACCTGCGAGAGCTGTTGGCCGCTGGGGTCGCCGGGATGCGGCTGGGCGTGCCCAGGGAGTATCTGGACATGAAGCTTGACCCCGGTGTGCGTGCGATCTACGAGACGGCGGCAGCGGGGCTGGAGGAGGCGGGCGCGACGCTGGTGCCCGTGTCGCTGCCGAGCACCGAGTATGCGCTGGCGGCCTACTACGTGATCGCCCCGGCTGAGGTGAGCAGCAATCTGGCGCGCATGGACGGGGTGCGCTTCGGCCCGGGATTCGCCGCGGCCACGGACCTCACCCAGGCGTACGAGGAGGCTAGGCACCGAGGATTCGGTGACGAGGTGAGGCGGCGGATCGCCCTCGGGACCTATGTTCTCAGCAGCGGCTATTACGACGCCTACTATCTGCGCGCCCAGAAGGTCAGGACCCTGGTGGCGCAGGACTTCGAGCGGGTCTTCCAGGAGGTCGACGCGATCATTTCACCGACGGCACCGACGCCGGCATTCGCATTGGGGGAACGGGTGGGGAATCCCCTCGCGATGTACGCCACCGACATCCTCACCCTGCCGGCGAATCTGGCGGGAATCTCTGGGGTCTCGGTGCCGGCAGGATTCGCCGACGGTCTCCCCGTCGGACTCCAGGTGCTGGGGCCATACCTGGGGGAGGCAACCTGCTTCAGGGTCGCCGCCGCAGTCGAGGAGCGGGCCGATGTCTGGCGGGTCTTGCCGGCGCTGGGGGGCTCGGGATGAGCGCGCCATGGGAGCCCGTTATCGGGCTCGAGGTGCACGCCCAGCTCCTCACCAAGAGCAAGATGTTCTGCGGGTGCCGTGCCCAGTATCTGGGGCTGCCTCCCAACAGCAACACCTGCCCCGTCTGCCTCGGCCTTCCCGGCACGCTGCCGGTGATGAACTCCAGGGCGGTAGAGTTCACGATCCGGACCGCCCTTGCGCTCAACTGCCGCATTCCCGAATTCACCAAGTTCGATCGTAAGAACTACTTCTATCCGGATCTTCCCAAGGGGTACCAGATCTCGCAGTACGACCTGCCGTTGTCGGTCGACGGCTGGCTGGAGTTCGAGGTGGGGGACAGATCGGTGCGGGCCGGGATCACCAGGGTGCACCTTGAGGAGGACGCTGGGACCCTGCATCACGCCGGCGAGATCCACACCTCGCCCTTCTCTCTGGTGGACCTCAACCGAGCCGGCGTCCCCTTGATGGAGATAGTCGGCGAGCCGGATCTGCGAGCCCCTGAGGAGGCGCCCGCGTACCTGGCGGCTCTGCGCCAGACCCTCATGTATCTCGGGGTTAACGACGGGAACATGGAGGAGGGCAGCCTGCGCTGCGACGCCAACATCTCCCTGCGCCGCCCGGGCGCGACCGCTCTGGGTGCCAAGGTGGAGGTCAAGAACATGAACTCGTTCCGCAGCATTCAGCGGGCCCTGGAGTACGAGTGCAAACGGCAGGCGGACCTGCTCGACAGCGGGCAGACGGTGGCGCAGGAGACCCGCGGCTGGAGCGACCTGGAACAGGTCACGGTCTCGCAGCGCAGCAAGGAGGAGGCTCAGGAGTATCGGTACTTCCCCGAGCCCGACCTGCCACCGCTCTTGGTGTCCAGGGACCAGGTCGAGGAGCTGCGACGGGGACTGCCGGAGCTGCCCCAGGCCAAGCGGCTGCGTCTTAGGGAGCAGTATGGGATCTCGGCCGACCAGGCTCGCATCATCGCCGAGCAGGCCGGGGATGCCGACTACTACGAGCAGGTGGTGGCGGCGGGTGCCGGCCCGGCGGCGGCCGCCAATTGGCAGGTGCAGAACCTCCAGGCCCTCTGCAATGCCGCCAGGGTGCGCGTGGGGGAGTGCAAAGTCCCAGCCGTGGCCCTGGCGGAGCTGGTCAAGCTGGTGGAGGCGGACAGGGTCAGTGGATCGGTTGCCAAGGAGGTGCTGGCGGAGGCCTTCGCCAGTGGCGCGAACCCGACCGACCTGGTGGTGAGGCGCGGGCTCACCCAGGTGAGCGACAGCGGTGAGCTCATGAAAATGGTGGAGCAGGCACTCATGGGCAACCAGAAGGCGGCTGCGGACTATAAGGCTGGCAATGACAGGGCGCTCGGGTCACTGGTGGGGGCGGTGATGGCTCTCTCCCAGGGCAAGGCGAATCCCAAGGTGGTCAACCAACTCCTGAGGGAGCGGCTGCCGCGCCCGTGAGCCCGACCTCGTGACAGGCGGTCCGGAGGCGATTTCGCAGACGACCAGGCTGGGATCCGAGATCAGGGTCACGTGCGAGCGGCTGGTCCATCGTGGGCTGGGTCTGGCGCATCTGGAAGGGCAGGTGGTGTTCCTCTTCGGAGCGCTGCCCGGGGAGGAGGTCAGCGTTTACGTATCCGACGCCCACCGCCGCCACCTATTCGCCACCGTGACTGAGGTGGCCAAGCCCTCGCCGGACCGGGTGACCCCTCGCTGCCCCTACTTCGGCGAGTGTGGCGGCTGCCAGCTCCAGCACGCCTCCTACCCTCTCCAACTGCGATCGAAGTGGGAGATCCTGATCGATGCTCTGTCCAGGAGGGGCATCCCGTGGTCGGGCCCGCCAGACATTTTGGAGTCCCGGGACCAGTGGCACTACCGCTGGCGCGGCGAGTTCCATTTTGCTCGAGACGAGCCTGGCCTCGGCTTCACCAGGCGGGGAGCCTACTCGGTCTTGGGGATCGCAAGCTGTCCCATCCACCACCCCGCCATCAACAGTGTGCTGGCGCCGCTGGGAGCGGCACTTCGGGGCGGGCCGGGACAGGCGAAGACCGTGCACCTAACGGTCGGGCAAGGAGGTGAGGAGGTGCTGGTCCAGAGCCGGCCGGACCGTGCCCCGGGGCACCGGCTGGTGGAGGCACATCGGGGCCCGCTCCCACCCCGCCTCAC
>JAJYWM010000337.1 GCA_021791455.1 bacterium
CTGCTGCGGGCTCTGCCCAGCCGAGGGCGGCGCGCGGGGGACGCGCAGCAGCGGCTGACCGAGATCCCGGGCCTGGTGCCGGTGCTGCGGGAGCCCCTGCACGCATGCGCGTTTGCGCCCCGCTGTCCGAGGAGCACCGACCAGTGCGTCAAGGAGTCTCCCGAGCTCAGCCCCTGTGAGACCGACCACGCCGTCGCGTGCTTCCACCCTGAGCCCCTGGCCGCGGCGGGAGCCGCCAGATGAAGGATCCCGTGCTGGAGGTGGAGAACCTGCGGATGGAGTTTCGCGCTCCGCACAGCGCTGCCGGGAAGAGGGTGCAGGCGGTGCGCGACGTGAGCTTGGCCGTGGGCGAGGGCGAGATCCTGGGCCTGGTTGGGGAGACCGGGTCGGGGAAGACCACGGTCGGAAAGTGCGTGGTCAGGCTGCTGCGGCCAACCGCGGGCTCGATCAAGTTCCTGGGCCGGGACATCACCGCCATGCCGTCCGCCACGCTTCGCCCCATTCGCAGCCAGATTCAGATGGTCTTTCAGGACCCCTATTCCTCGCTGGACCCGAGGATGACCGTCCAACAGATCGTGCAGGAGCCGCTCAGTGCCCATGGCAGGTCCGCTCGGCACGATGCCAGGGCGCTGGTGTCGCGCACGGTTGAGCGGGTCGGCCTTTCCTCCCACGTGCTGGACCGCTACCCCAACGAGCTTTCCGGGGGACAGCGCCAGAGGGTGGGCCTGGCCCGCGCCCTGGTCCTGGAACCCCGCCTGCTCATAGCCGATGAGCCGGTGTCGGCGCTGGATGTCTCGGTGCGGGCGGGGATCCTCAACCTCCTGGTGGAACTGCAGAGGACCATGGGGTTCTCCTGTCTCTTCATAACCCACGACCTCTCCGTCGCCGAGTTCCTCTGCGACCGCGTGGCGGTCATGTATCTCGGCGAGATCGTCGAGGTGGGCACCAGGGATGAGGTGTTCGGGGACGCCCGCCACCCCTACACCCGGTCCCTGCTCGGGGCTGCGCCACTGCCGGACCCCGTGCTGCAGAGAACCAGGGACCGGGTCATCATGCCCGGCGAGCCGCCCAGCGCCATCGACCCCCCGCCTGGCTGCAGCCTGAATCCCAGGTGCCCTCTTGCGGACGAGCGGTGCTCGCGGGAGGCTCCGAAGTCGACCAGCGTTTCCCCCTCGGGCCACCTGGCCCGCTGTCATCGCGTCGAGGAGCAATTGGACTTGGAGGTGTCGCGCGCATGAATTCACCAACCCGCCCCCAACTGGTAGGGAGCTTCGGAATGGTGGCGGCCTCTGACTGGTTGGCCGCGGCCAGCGGCATGGCCATGCTGGAGCGGGGCGGGAACGCGTTCGACGCCGCGGTCGCGACGGGACTCGTGCTGCAGGTGATGGAGCCCCACCTGAACGGCCCCGGCGGCGAGGTGCCGATCATCCTATATGACGCCTCGGCTGACGAAGTGGTGGTCGTGGACGGCCAGGGTCCGGCGCCGGCGCGGGCCAGCATCGATGGGTTCAGAGCGCTGGAGGTCCCTCTGATCCCGGGTACCGGACTGCTCGCCGCGAACGTTCCGGGGGCCTTCGGCGCCTGGATGCTGATGCTGCAGCGATACGGGCGGCTGGCGCTGCGGGACGTGATGGAGCCCGTGATTCACTACGCTCGCCACGGGGTGCCGATCCTCCCCGCCGTCCATCTGTCCATAAGCAACTGCGAGACCCGCTTTGTCGAGCAGTGGCCCAGCTCCGGTGAGGTGTTCCTGCGCCAGGGCAAGGCTCCGCAGACGGGCAGCCTCTTCAACAACGAGCAGCTCGCGGCGGTGTACGAAGGCATCCTGAGCTCCGCGGAGTCGGCCGGCTCCAGCCGCGAGCAACAGATCGAGGGCGCTCGAAGGGCGTTCTACGAGGGGGTTGTGGCCGAGGCCGTCCAGTCGTTCATGGAGGGTGCCGAGCTCTGGGATGAGACGGGTAGGCACCATCCCGGCTTCCTTCGGGGGGACGACCTGGCGGGATGGCGGTCGTCCTTCGAGCGCCCGCTGTTCATCGACTATCACGGTGTCAGGGTCCACAAGACCGGTCCCTGGGGTCAGGGCCCCGTGTTCCTGCAGCAGCTGCGCCTGCTGCAGGGATTTGACCTGTCGAGCCTGGCGCCGGACTCGGCGGAATTCGTTCACCTGGTGGTGGAGTGCGCCAAGCTTGCCTTCGCCGACCGTGAGGCCTTCTACGGCGACCCGCGGTTTGTGGACGTGCCCGTGACCGAGCTCCTGAGCGAGACCTACGCCTCTGAGCGACGGGCTCTGGTCGGCGAGCACGCCTCCGGGGAGATCCGGCCCGGCCGTCCGGGCGGCCGCGAGCCGAGGCTTCCCAGCCGCGACCTGCGTCAGCTCACCCAGCGCATGGATGGCGCCGCCGGGCTTCCCCCGGATCCCAACGGCAAGGACACCTGTCATTTGGATGTCGTCGATCGCGAGGGCAACATGGTGTCGGCCACGCCAAGTGGGGGCTGGCTGCACGGCTCTCCCGCCGTGCCCGGGCTCGGCTTCCCGCTCTCCACCAGGTCGCAGATGTTCTGGTTGGAGGAGGGGCTGGCCAGTTCGCTGGGCGGGGGCAGGCGGCCCCGCACCACGTTGACACCGACCCTGGTGACCAGGGAAGGGCGTCCCTGGTTGGCCTGCGGGACCCCGGGTGGCGACCAGCAGGACCAGTGGTCGTTCGTGTTCTTTCTGCGGCACCTGCACCATCAGCTGGACCTGCAATCAGCGATCGAGGTGCCCACCTTCCACACGACCCACTTCCACAGTTCGTTCTATCCCCGAGCCGCCGGGCTGCAGGGCCTTCACCTTGAGCAGAGGTTTTCCGATGGGGTGGTGGCGGAACTGAGGCGCCGCGGCCACGACGTCCAGCTGCATCCGGACTGGTCGCTGGGCAGACTCTGCGCGGTAGAGCGGAGCCAGGATGGGCAGCTCAGGGCGGGTGCAGACCCGCGACAGGGCCAGGCGTACGCGGCTGGGCGGTGAGCCGGGCCGGGCATCCCAATCCGCGGGCTTTGCGCGGCGGGGCCTCCGTCCTTCACAATTGCGCCATCTTCCGGCCGCGAACCGGAGCTGACGCTGATGGAGGTTGCCCCCAATGCAGGACATGAGCGGCTTCGGCGGCGGGATTGGCCCGACCGAGGCCGGGTTGCGGATGAGGCTCGATATGCTCAACGACTCGCTGCAGCGCGCAGAGGCGAGGGAAGCGCTGGTCGAGGAGGCGAAGAGGATTCAGCACCAGCGGCATGTGGCAGGTCTGCACCGCCTGGTGGCACAGGTGGAGGCGGCCCTGGGAAAGGCGCGCGAGGGCTCGTACGGAAAGTGCGACTCCTGCGGCCAGGACATCGCCAGCCAGGACCTGGCCCACGAGCCCGCCAGCACCCTGTGCGCGTCGTGCCGAGGACACGACCAGACCGCCGCCTGATCGGTGCCGAGGCGCGCGGTCGCGGAGTTCCGACGGGTGG
>JAJYWM010000325.1 GCA_021791455.1 bacterium
TGGGGTCAAAACTGGGGTCGACTGCACATCGGGTCCATCTGCGGCTCAGAAGTGGGGGCGCCTCGGATCTCGAGAGCCGGAGCCGACGGGGAGATTCGAACTCCCGGCCATCTGTTTACAAAACAGGTGAAGCTGAGATCAGTTGCGAGGAGGCTCGCAGTGGGCGTACCGCAATCGATACCGCAATCGGCCAGTTGTTCACAGCTTGTCCACAGCCGGCCCGAAGTCACCCCGGCCGCCGCTCCAGGAGGAGGCCCAGTCGGTCCGCTGCCTGCCGCTTGAGCGAGGGCGCGACTCCGGCGTAGGTGCTCGCGGTCAGGGCCACCGACGTGTGGCCCAGGAGGCCGGAGACAGTCGCCAGGTCGGAGCCGGTTGCCAACAGAAGCCCGGCGAAGCCGTGGCGCAGGTGGTGCCAGTGCATCGGCGGGAGTCCGGCGGCTGAGAGTGCTCTGGCGAAGGCGTGGGTGATCGCACTGGCGCTCCGGGGCGATCCGGTGGAGGTGGTGAACACCAGGCCGGGGATCGGCTCGCGCCACCTGCCCCCGGCGGCGAGCCTGGCCTCCACCTGCCAGTGGCGCTGCTCCTCCAAGGCGGTCACGGCGGCCTCGGTGAGCGGGACGGTGCGCCTGCTACTGGCCGACTTGACCTCCACCAGCCGGTACTCGCCCTCGACCCGCTGGAGGGCTGCGGTGACGTGAACCTCGGCCCCGATCAGGTCTACGTCGGGCCAGCGCAGACCCAGCAGCTCGCCCTGTCTGAGGCCGGTCCAAAGGGCGATACCCACCAGGCGCCGCAGGTCGGGATCGGTCATGGCGGCGATGACGGCCAGGGCCTCCTCGGGCGTGAGGATGCGCGGTGGCTGGTGAGCGATCCTCGGCGCATCGGCGATCTGGGCGGCGTTCTGGGCCAGAACCCTCCAGCGGATCGCGTCGCCCAAGGCGCAGCGGAGCACGTTGCGGGCGTGCCAGCAGGTGCGCGGGCTGAGGCCGGACGTCTGCAGCCGTGCGAGGGCCTGCTCGACCTGATCGGGCTGCAACTGGGCCAGGCGAACCCTTGCGATTCCAGCCTCCGGGCCGGTCAGGAGCCGGACCATGTAGCGGTAGTGCTGAACGGTCCGAGGCCGAAGCCGCGGCTCGACCTGCTGCAGCCACCGGCTGAGGTAGTCCCCGGTGGTGAGCCTTGCGGGCGTCACGGGCAGCCCCGCGCTGGCACCGGCCTGAAGCTGGCGCAACTTCTCCAGCACGTCCTGGCGCGTCCTGCCGTAGACCGAGCGCCTCCGGCCCTGCAGCAGTAGCTGAGCCTCCCAGAGGCCGCCGGGCCGCTGCCGGATGCTGCCCTCGCGGTTACCCCGGCGAGTCATCCTGGCCCCGCCATCGCCCACACAACGGCCACCACCAGCGCCCAGGCCAGGGCTCCGATCACCAGGAGCACCGGGACACTACAGCCCACGCAGCCGGGAGTGCGGGCGTAGATCCGTGGTCGGTAGTAGCGGCGGCGGCTCATTCCTTGCCTTCCGGCTGTGACTGACGGTTGTGAGCTGGCGCTCGTGGTGCCCTAGTCCGGCGCAGCCCGGGAGCATCCGCAGCCAGCTTGCCCTCGGCAATCGCCGCGTCAATGAGGCGCTGCGCGACTTGTCGGCGGTTCTCCTCCTTTTTAGAAGCCTTCACTCCGAGCTGATCCAAGCACTCCGCTAGGGCGCGCACGGGCCTATTTGGGTTGTCTCGGGCAATCTGCGCTGCGCGGTCTATCACTGCCAGTGTGAACTTGCGCCGCCGACGGCCTGGCGTCAGCCACCGGACCCTGGCCCAGTAGGTTAGGTACCGCGACAGCAGCTCCTCCAGCGGTAGGTGGCCGATCCCGGAGATTCGTCCGCCGTCCGCGTAGGGCAAGTGTTCGGCGGTCTCCGGGTTGATGAGCAGCAACGGGACCGAGCTTCCCGGGGGTACGCACGTCCAACGTCCCCGAGCATTCCCGGGCCGAACGGTGAGCTGGCGGCATACCACCACGTCGCCCTGGGCACCGCGCTCAACGTCGACCAGTAACTCCACAACAGCCACGGTCGCCGCCTTGATCTTCTCGGGGGTAGTGTCCAAAGGCACCCGTTCCCCATCCGGCCCCAGAGGCAGCTCCGCGTCACCCCCGGCCAGGAGCCTGCCCACCGGCGCGCTGAGGTATCGCACCACCAGCAAGGTCGGGAACTTGACCCCGCCTGGTGGAGTAGCAGAGGCCGCCAGTGGTGGCGCGACCACCGCCTCAACCTTGCCACCGTCGCTGACCCGCACCACTGCCCATTCCGGCCACCAGCGCGACCGGGCGACCCACTCCTCAAAGTGGCGAAGGACTCCGGGCGGTGGTACGGCTAACCGCTCGCCTAACATGCTATGCAAGCGTACTACCCCGCGCACAAGCTGACGCCATGCAGCGCAAGGCGGCGAACGCCGACGAACTCCAGCTCCTGAGCGTCGCTGAGGCGCAGGGCCTGTTGGGGATCAGCCGCACGATGCTGTGGCAAGAGGTCCTGTCCGGGCGGCTCGCCAGCGTGCGGATAGGGCGCCGTCGGCTCATTCGACCCGCCGATCTCGGCGCCTACATCGACGCCCGTGTCGAGGGCGGCCCTGCCCAGCCCCCGGCGCTCGCGGCTCCTCGGCGAGGTCAGCGACGATGAGCTGCGCCACCTGCGAGGCGCTGCTGGTGGAGGCTGTCCGCCATGCCGCCATATGCCGCGCCCCGGTCGGTGACCGCCTAGTCGGTCCGGTGGAGGCGGCAGCCTGGAAGCGCCTGCAGGCCGCTTCGACGCGTGAGGTGGCGGCGTCCTTGGCCCGGTCGCGGAGGTGCCCGACGTGAGCTTTGACGATCAGCGGCTGACAGAGATCGCTGAGGCCGCCATCGCGGAGGCCACCGAGGTCATGTTCGCCTCGGAGGGCGGGGACCTTATTGCGCTTAATGCGCTTAATGCGCAGCCCGCACAATGGCCGGAGCCGCTCGACGCGGCCGCGTTTCACGGCCTGGCGGGAGAGTTTGTGGGCGCCGCCCAGCCGCACTCAGAAGCCGACCCGGCGGCGCTGCTGGTCAGCTTTTTGGTAGGGTTCGGCTCAGCCGTAGTCGCTGGCCCCCATGCAGCAGTCGGGGCCACGCGCCATCCGGCGCGGCTGTTCGCCGTCCTGGTGGGCCAGACCGCCAAGGCCAGGAAGGGCGAGTCGTGGTCCCCCGTTTACGGGGTACTCGCTGAGGCCGACCCGTCCTGGCCTGCCCGGGTGCAGCAGGGCCTCTCCACGGGAGAGGGCGTTATCGCCGCCGTGCGGGACGCGGTCCACAAGACCGACCCGAAGACCGCCGAGCCCCGAGTTCCGCAGAAGCGTGGGAGCGATACATCCGGAAGCAGCCATCTTTGCTGGGGTTTTGTGCCGGAGGGGCCGAAGCTGTCTGTGACTACAGTCCCAGGACTGAGCCCGGAGACGCTCAGGCGGCTCTCGGCCTGAAG
>JAJYWM010000010.1 GCA_021791455.1 bacterium
ATCCACCGAGTCGCCCATGTCGAAGAGCACGTCCGGGTCGTTGGAGGGTGTTGAGCTCATGTACAAATGTTCTCATCTTCACCCCGCCTGTGGGAAGGTTCTGACCCACGCTCCTAGTCGGTTCCCGGGTACGCCAGCTACGCCAGACGCGCGGCCTCTCGCAGGAGAGGCTCGCTGAACTCGCTGGCCTACATCGGACTTACGTCGGTTCTGTAGAGCGTGGCGAGCGCAACATCAGCATTGACAACATTCACGCCTTGGCCCATGCCCTGGGCGTACTACCCGCAGACCTGTTTGTCGACTTCAAAGACAGCGTCTGATGCGAGTCCGCCAGATAGCACCGATCATCGCTAGCGATCCATACACGGGAAGTCCGCACCGCGAACGCGTCGAACGGGACCTTCGAGATGCGATCGCTGCGGTGATCTGGCCGCCGAGTACACAGTCGCACCGATTTACAATTCGTCCGGAACGCCACGGAAATGGTGTCTTGCCGATTAAGAACGGATTCGTTGACGTGCTCACCCGCCGGGGGTGGCGGCCACAAGTGCGGTACCCCCGCGACCCCAACGGCGGAGCAACCGAGGTACTCCCCGGCGCCTTCGATGTATGGCTCGATCTCGACGATGGAACAGCCGTGGTTGCCGAATGGGAGACTGGCAACATTTCCTCGAGCCATCGGTCGATTAATCGTATGGCACGCGCATTGATGGAGCAGCGGGTCATCGCTGGCTATTTGGTCGTGCCCAGCCGTGAACTCTATGAGTATCTTACCGACCGCATTGGCAACTTCCGAGAGTTAGAACCCTATTTCGCACTATGGGCCCACCTACCCATAGGCGATGGGGCTCTCTCCGTAATCGAGGTCGAACACGACGCGATCGACCCGGATGTTCGCGCTATTCCGAAGGGTAAAGATGGCAATGCCGTGAGGGCTTCCCTAGGGGTCGAATAACGAGAGCACACGCGGCTCAGGACGGGCACGACGTGACTTCCCGGCGTCCCCACGGTTCGGAGGCAAAATGTCAGCTTGGCGCCCGGTTAGTCGGCGCACGATCGGGTCGCAGTCACCAAGTTCCATTCCAATCCAGTGTCGATGCATGCGCTCTGCGACCGCGTATGTGGTGCCCGACCCGCCGAACGGATCGAGGATTAGATCCCCTGGCCGTGACGCGATTTCGAGCACTCGCATTAGCAACTTCTCTGAGAGCTCGTTGGCGGAGCGCCGCTTGGTGGTCCGATGACGTACCGGAGGAATGTCATACCAAACGTCCGAGAGGTTAAGGCCATCGGGGTGAAGCTTGTCACGGTGACCTCCATAGTCCTTTATGTCCCCTCCACAGTGCCGGCAGCGTGGAACTGCGATGCGAGGACGCGTGAATCGGGCCGGCCGCCCCTTTGTGTAATAAAGCAGGCTGTAGTGAGAAGGGTATAGGCGCCCTGGGATCGGCAGGGAATACTTGATATCAATCGCGATCCAGTGTCGAAACAGGAGACCCGCGTTCGTGAGTATGTGACCAGCCTCGATGTTCCACCGCGGGAGATTGAAGACAAAGAGTGCCCCCCCGGGCTTTAAAAGCCTGACACCTTCAAGCAGCCAGGCTTCGGTCCAAGCCAGATACTCTTGCTCCCCAAGTGAGTCAGAAACTCCGCTGCCATAGTCCTTGCCCAGATTGAAGGGGGGATCGGCGAACCACAGATCGACAGTGGCATCGGGCACCGCGGGCAATAGCTCCAGGCAGTCGCCCTTATAGAGCGTCCCTAGATCGGACCCAAACACTTGAGCCCTCTCCAGAACATCGCCACGCGGATGCCCAGCCGCGAAACTTGCCATCTCTACCATTGTGTCCCCTCATCCTAGCGAACGACTGTTCGGAACACAAGCCGAAACGTTGCCGGTCGCGTGCGGGGCCCGTTAACCTGGCCGACTCCCTGCAGAGGAACCGCCGGACCCAGGGTAGAGGGCCACTGGCACCTGGACGCCCGCCGCGACCCTGCTTACCTCAAAGAGGAAGGAAGCACTCAGCCTAGTCGTTGCCATCGTACTGGACAGGTGATGACCGAGCAGCTACTGGCCTCTGACAGCCTTGCCTAGTCACCGCTATGCGCCTCGGCTGGGGCCCGAGAGCGCCTTAGCCTCAATTCACCGACCGGGTTCAGGGGAAGGGGCGCGGGAGGGCTGGCGAGCCGTCGAAGGCACAGGGCGGCTCGGGGGACCTACCCCCATCACCAGTGCAGCATCGCTTCCGGTGGCCTCACCTACTCATGGGGCCTCCTTCCACGTTCGTGGCACGCTCAGGAGTCCGGGAGTCTGGCGACACGCACTTGACGTCAAGCTTGCGCAGGTATAAGGCCCGGCATCGAAAGTTCGATCCCGTCTGTCGGCGCGACAGTTTCATCTCAAAGCAGCTAATGTTGGCGATAGTCGAGAACCAACTAACCGTGATGCTCGATATGACGACCACCCCGACAGCTCTTGATGAGTCGATGCTGGCGGTCGTGGTAGAGGTGCCCCGGACACCGGTGACGAGCAGTCGTAGGGCCCGACCCGACGGAGAGACAACGGGGGACAACCATCGTCACTGAACGGATGGAGTGGACCCGGGTGAGCCTCAAACCTCCTCCGGGCAGTTTGGGCCAGCCACCCACCCCGGGGCCTCCGGCGCGGCACCGTGCCGCGCTACGCACCCAGAAGTTTCCCCACCTTCTCCGCCGCCTCGCGCTCGAGTTCGTCAACCGCCCCGGTGTAGAAGGTGCTGGTCACTGCGGTGCTGGAATGTCCGAGCCGATCCCGTGCGGTCGTCAGCCCTACCCCGGCCTGGACCAGCAGGCCACCATGGATCGCCCTGAGGTCGTGCCATCGCAGCGGCCGGAGCCCGGTTGCATGCAGAGCCTTCTGAAGGGCGTGGGTGAGGCTGGACCCGTTCCGCGGTGCTCCCAGAGAAGTCGTGAACACCAGCTCGGGGATGGTCTCGCGCCACCTGCTCGAGGCGACCTGTCTGGCACCGCTTTGAGCCTCTCGCTCGTCGCGAAGGCCCTTCAGGCTGAGGTCGGAGAGCGCCACCGTACGGCAACTGGTCTCGGACTTTGGCGGCCCCAGCACATATTCGCGGTCCACCCTCTGCAACGTTTGCCGCACGGTGAGGGTGCACCGTTCGAAGTCGATGTCGGGCCAGCGGAGCCCGAGCAGCTCGGCCTGGCGGAGACCAGTGTCGATGGCGATCGTGACCAGCCGTTTCAGGCCCGGTTCGCACGCGTCCAGAACCAGATGGATAGCCGCGGGCGTCAGCACCGTGGGGTGGACCCGAGGGGGACTCTCCACCCCCGCGAGCTTGGCCACGTTGCGCGACACGAGGCCATTCCGCTCCGCCCGGCTGAGGGCGCTGCGCAGAACCGAGCGGACCGTGATCGCCGTATATGCCGCCTTCCCCTCCGAGCGCAGCCGCTGGAGCATCCGCTCCACATCCGCAGGCTGC
>JAJYWM010000111.1 GCA_021791455.1 bacterium
TCGGCCACGGCCTGGTCCGCTCCTCTGGAGTGCAGATAGGCGGAGTGAGCCTGGATGAAGACCGGCGGGAAAGGAGGGGAAGCCCCAATCGCCACCTCGATGTTGGGAGAACTGGCCCAGAACGGGTAGCTCCTCCAGCCGTGGGGACGCAGGGCCACCGAGAGGGACTGCTCCCCCCAGGTGACCACCTGGAGCTCCTTGGTACGCCGAGACTCCTCCTTGAGCGCTTCGAGGAACACCAGCAGCCCTCCCTGGAGCTCCCCCCGGACCGAGCAGTGGAGCGTGTCCACCCCAGCGCTCAGAATCTTGAGCTCTCCCATTACGATAGATCCGAGAGCTCGTCTGAAGTGAAGGGCGTATTTTGCCACCACTGTGTGACAGGGCCAGTGGTGGGTGAGACGCTCCTCGAACCCCACCTCGCCAGCAGCAGTTGGCGGCTCTCCTCCAGCGAGCAGTCGACCGCCTGGAACTCCTCCACGGTCTCGTGCGCGAAGAGCGCCCGTCCCGGGTGCGGCGGCAGCAGAGAGGCTCTGTCGCTGTCGAGCAGGATGAAGCTGTTGACGGCGGCTCTGACCCGGAAGGCCACCGTACCGTCGAGGTTGGCCTTCAGCTGCCCCGGCACCGCCTCGGCATCCGGGCGCTGGGTGCAGCAGACGAGGTGGATGTCCACCGACCTCCCCAGCCTGGCGATCTCACAGAGCCGCCCCGTTGCCGCCTGTTGGGCGGCACGGGCGGCCCGGTCGTCGCCGAGGTCGCGGACGGTCAGCTCGGCCACCTCGTCCACCACGACCAGGATCCGCGGCCAGCTGGCTGGGGCAGCTGAGTCCCCCACCTCCACCGCGCGCCTCACCACGGTGAGCCGCCGGTCGAGGTCCTCCCGGACCAGGCTCAGGGTCTCCGCGGCTGCCGCCACGGTGTCCGCCACCGGGTAGAGGGAGTGGGGCAGGTAGCTGAAGTGGGCGAGCTCGACTCCGCCCTTGAGGTCGATGAGGGCAAGCCGGAGTCGCTCGGGTGGGTGTTCGCAGCAGAGGAAGGTCAATGCCTGGCGCAGGAAGACGCTCTTCCCCCCTCCGGTCATCCCACCCACCAGCAGATGCGGGCAGGAGTCCAGGTCAACGAAGAGGGCACCACGTCGGCCCCTGCCCAACCCGATTAGGCAGCGCCCATGGGGCCGAGGCCCGGAGTAGAAGGTGCGGTAGGGGGCCTCGTCTGGGATACGGTGCCGGAGCACCTCAGTCACCAGGGAGCCCGGCTCCTCCCAGCACCGCAGCGCGCAGTCGCACCTCGCCTCGAGCGAAGCTTGCCGGACCAGGACGTCGGTCAGGGTCACACCCGGGGGCATCTTCCAGCGCAGGGTGACGTTGCGACCGACCCACTGGCCTCTGAACCTGGCTCGGGGCAGGACGAGCCTGCCCCTGCCGTCCCGGCCCACCAGCCCGGACTCCGCCATGGCCCGCCGCAGCCTGGCCGCAACCGACCAGTGCCGCCGGTGCAGGGTGAGAATTAGGACGATGACCGTGACCGCCACGGTCGCGATGTCGGCCGGCACCGGCCTCCAGCCCAGAGCGCCAGTGACGTATGGGGTCCCCAGGAACGCCCAAAGCGCCGGCTCACGCACCACCGAGAGCAGAATCCGCACCGGGTCCCACCACTCCCTTCCCTCGGTCGTGTAGCGAGCGCCCATCACTCGGCCACCTGCGCCGGAGTCGGGGTCGGTGCGACAGCTCCGGAGGGTTGAGCGGTGCCCGAGGCAAGGCCGGTGACCAGCCAGAGGATGAACAAGACGATGAGGAGGAGGCAGCCCAGGCGGGCTCCTCCCCTGCTCCAGTTGAGCACGCTCCTCACGATGAGGATCACGCCAAGGCCGGTCAGGAGGAGCAGAGCCGCCCCCACCACGGTGGTGAGGACGGCTGCCACCAGCCCGGTCATCTGCCCTTGGCTCTGGGCTCCTCAGCCTCCTGGGCCCTAGGAGCCGAGAGGTAGGTGATGGACTCCGCGACCACCGTCAGCCGCAGCTGCCCACCCTTCTCCTTGCCGTCGGGATTGTAGAAGGTGCCCCGGAGCCGTCCGGAGACGGCAACCCGGGACCCCTTGCCGTTGAAGCGGACCAGGTTCCTGGCCTGGACTCCCCAGGTCTCGACCCGGATCCAATCCGGAGCCTGGTCCTTGGTCCGCCTTCTCACCGCGCAGAGGAAACTCGCCTTGGTCTGAGGACCATGCGCCGAGGACGGAAACTCCTCCAGCTTGACCTGAGATGCCACCACCCCGATGAGCTCCACGTGGTTCATCGCTCATCCTGCAGCTCGGCAACCTGCTCGAGCTTCTGGTCCAGCCGGCGCTGCCTCTCCTCCTCCAGCAGCTCGGGGAGCACTGCCCAGACCGAGAAGTGGCAATCCCCGCCCTGCCGCCTGCCCCGGTCCCTCCCCTCTCTTCCGTCTTCCTGTGGTCGCCTGTGGTCAGCCATGCCGCACCTCCTGTGTCCTGGCACTGCAACGTGCCATGTGGTACGGTCCATCCTAGCACGACCACTGGGCTTGTCAAGGGGGGGCGTGAAATCGCGGCTCGAGGAGATCAGGGAGGGCGAGCTGGCACTTGCGACCGCCGCAGCGGCGCTCAAGAGGCTGTGTCGCCGGCCCCGGTGAAGGCTGCGAACTAGAGGTGGAGCGGGATCCGGGGGAACACCAGCGTGGTCAGGTCGGCCGGCAGGTGCGATTCGATAACAGCCACCACCAGATCGTCCTGCTTCATCACCCGGTACAGCTGCAGCACCGGCACCCCGTCCGGGATGGCCAGCACCTGCTTGATGTTCGGTGTCGGCATGGAGGCTTCCACCACGTCCTCCCCCTCCGCGGCCGGCACCCCCTTGATGGCCAGCACATCAGGGAGCCAGTAGCCGTCAAGGTCCTCCTGGGTCAGCCCCATCTCCTTCTCCACCCTGGGATGGAGCCATGCCCGGCACAGAGATGGAGCTCCCTGGGAGTCGAGTCCCGTCGCCTCCTGCACCAGCACCTCGGTTCCGTCCTCGACTTGGAGCAGCTCCGAGATCCAAGGAGTTGTCTTCATCCGCCTCTCCGCGCTCTCCAGGATCGCCGAGAGCCGGAACGACCGAGCGGGGGCTCCCTCCTCGGGCTCCTGCCTGGGTGGGGCGGGGCGCATCATCCCCACCTTGGTCGCGTCCACCCGCTGCCGGTCGGCCTTGGGATCTCGCACGAAGCTGCCCGCGCCGTGCTCGGCCACCACCATCCCCTCCTGCTTCAGGGCCCCGATGGCGCTCCTAACCGTGGTCCTGGTCACCTGGTAGCGGGCCATGAGCTTGCGCTCCGAAGGGAACGCCACCCCCGCGGGCAGCCTCCCCTCCTCGATGTCCCGGCGCAGGACGTCGGCCAGCTGCTGGTACAGCGGCACCGGGCTCTCACGGTCCAGGGTCGGTCTCACCACCGCTACAGTCTACCTGGTGCGGACCAAAGTTGCCACCCTGCGGAAACAGTGCAGAATCCCTGCGGAATCCCGACAGAGACCGTGCGCCTCCAGTGCGGTGCCTGAGCGATCCCCCAGCGGCCGACCAAAGCTATTGAGCTTTTCCTGCGACCGGACTAATCTGCGCCCATGAGAATCACAGTCAACGACGACAGCGACCTGGTGATCCCCAGCGACTCCATCCCTGGCTTCTCCGCCAAGCCCGGCGATCAGTTTGAGCTGGCCCCCGACCCAGACGGTTCCGCTTGGATCCTGACCCGAGTGACCGACAAGGGCTCCGTCTACGGCGCCCTCGGCACCGGCAGGTCCACCGACGAGATCATGGAGGAGCTCAGGGGGCCGGTCGACACCGTCGGCGAAGAGGAGTCCGGGTATGGCGCTCTCGGTACGGGCACCTCCACCGACGAGGTCATGGAGAGGCTCAGAGGACCGGTCGACACCGTAGGCGACTGAACCCCTTTCCCCTCCCTGCTGCTACTAACTCCTCCTTCTCTCCCAAATGGGCCCCACTTGCGCCATCACGGTGGTCCCCGTTTACCTCGACATTCGCGCCAGCAGTCGCTTGACGTTTTGGTCGATCCCCAGCCGCTGCCAGAGCCGGTCCAGGATCCAGGCTCCACCTGAGGGACGACAATCGATCACCTCCGCCTCGCCGGCGATGCTGGCGACCACGGCGTCTCCAGAGTCCAGGAACCGACTGATGCTGCGCACCAGTCGCGCCAGCCGCTCACGCTCGACACCGTCCGCTCGATCAAAGCTGTGGATGATCTCGGCTGTCGACGTCTCGGTTACGGGGTTGCGCCGGTTGTGAGTCATTTGGAAATAGCTGACTGACTGACCATGTCGATCGGTGGCACTCGTCTCGGACAGATAAACTACCCACGCCTCTAGCGGTCACGTGGGTTCTGCACAAGGGTTTATGCCATCACGTCTGGGCCTACACGTTTCGCCTGGCCCAACCTCCTCTTGAGGTCAGCACAGGATCTCTGGAATACCTCAGCTCCGATTTGCTGCAAAACCCCGGTCACAGTGCTCGAGCCTTCCAATCACTGGAACTGTTCACTGCAGCCTTCGGTCCATCGAAGCGCTCACATCAGCTGGACATTCCAATTCGCTTCCCTCAGGGTGGACAGTACCGATCTGATAGGTGCGCAGTGATGAAAGCCGCCTCCCGAAGCTGGCGCAGGAGAGAGTCCCATACATAGGCCTTGGCCCGTGGAGCCGCCGCAACGCCTCGATACGGCCTCGGGCGTCCGACACCAACCACCACAAGAGTCGGACACGAAAGCCGAACTGCAGGGTCGTCAGCAATAGCCATCGCGGTCAGCGAGTCGGTAGCGCTAGGATTCGGACCTCCACCAGGGTGTGAGTGCCAACTCCCAAGAAAGCGATAGCGCCCTTCACTGGCAACATGAACCGTCTTCATCAACTCTTGAGTGTACCCAGAGTCTGCCGAAAGAGTAGAGGGAGTCCTGACCGCGGCTGGACCCGGGCCAAACGCACATGCAACCACGACGCCCACACGGTCGGACCAGCCGAACAACGAGCCACCAGTCTCAAGATGCGGACTCTTCGCCGATGCGTTCACGATGAATTGCAACGCCCTAACATCGATCCACACCGTCTTTGCTAGCTGTGATAGGGGCACTCGGCGCTACGGTCCAGCAAACCTGATTGCCAGTGTTCAGTGCTCCGAAAGCTCACGACAGCCCAATCGTAACCAAGCGTCGGATAGCCCGCTTCGCCGCATTCGGCTACTGCCATCCTTGCTGCTACGGCAGCTAGCTCACTACATTCGAAGCCAGCTCCAAAGAAGGTCGGTTGCGCGCAGCCAATGGGAGTGACCCCGCTAGATGGTCCCGATGGTGGAGTTGGCAGGCGGTCGGCCTCTTGCTCAAGTTGAAAGCAGTACGCGCATGCGCCACCAGGACGCCCGACGACAACCTCACCTCCATAGGCCGATGGCGTCAAGTCGGCCACCAAGACGGGCCGGCTTAACTCCTGGCCCGTTCGAGACAAAAGCCGTGTAATCTCACCTGACCCAGTGGCATCAATTGTGAAGTCCGTTGTGGCCACTAGCGCGCGCAACTTCCTGGGAAGCATACTTCCGCCGACACTCTTGGTGCAGGCGACGACCTCTGTAAAGACATTGATCCTGCGGCAGTGATCCACCAGCGCTTCGGCCTTGTTCGCGCCAGCATACAGAAGAGGCAGGACATGACGAACAGAGTTATTGACATCGTAGATGTCATGATCGACGACCGTCAGGTGGCCGATTCCAGCCTTCACAAGTTCGACCGCGATCGCGCTCCCCAGTGACCCTGCCCCGATCAACAGCCCCGACCGTTTGTGCAGCCCGGCCATCTCTGGAAGTCTGCGGTCTCGTTCAAGACGGTTAAACGCTTGAGCTTGGAACCGCTGGTAGGTTCGTGGCTGACCAGATCCGCGAAGGAAAATCCAATTCCGGCGCTGCTGATCCCGCTGTGGCCCTTCCTCCATGAAGGTCACTCCAAGCCAGCGCGGCGTTCTCGGATGCCGCAGGGTGGTCCGGCCTCCATCCCGGGACAAAGGCTGCCTAGGAATCCACGCGAGTTGCGCCAGGTATTCGTCCGTCTCAGTCCCGCTCAACGACTCCGAGCACGCGGCCCACTTCCCATCCTCGATGCCATCCTGACTGAAGGCGGTGCGAACCTCTGCACCCGCGGTGCCGAGGCCTGTTACCTCAATGAGGAGCGCCGCAGCTCTGCCGCGGATCGTCCCAATCCGCAGCGAGCCGCAGCTCACAGAGAGCTCGGGCGTCCAAAATGGATCCGGGACCAACATGACCCTTGTCGCACGTTCACCGAGGTACGCACTAATCGGTTCGGGCATTTCTGCTTCTGACGCGTGAACCAGTGCGGCATCGCCCTGCTCATTGGCCGTAAGTAGATCTGTCAACCGCACAAGCAGGCTGGCTCCGGACTCCCATGGACGCCAGTTCCCCTGTTCGCTTCCCAGGCAGAAGTTGAGACTCCGCGGATGTTGGTGCCGGCTCATCGGTGGGGAAGGACCGAATACCGTGGGATGCACTTCAGGGAACTCCCTGGGGTAGCGCAGTCGGACTGGCACGGACCTATCGCCTATAGCGAGGTCAATCACGAACACCAGTTGACCGTCTTCCATTTCCTCGCGGACAGTGAATCCGTGTCGAAGAAACTGGTCCTTCTCCCACTCCAGGCGCTGGGGATAGCGCTCGTGCCATGGGGCGACGTCCGTCTCAGGCATACCTTTCACGGGGGGGAGCGACTTGAGGCGTACGCTCAAACCCTGGTGGAGGTGCTGGGGGTATCTCAGCGCCGCCCGGCCCACCCTCCGGGAAGTCCGGCCCAAATAGTTGCCGCCATAGCCTATGGCTTTCGCCCTCGGACTGGGCAGCGAGAGCGTCCCTAGCGAGTGCGGCGGCCTCGATGACCTCCGCTCTAAAGTCCTGGTAGTCCGCCGGCGCCCACCGGGCCGTCAGATTCTCGGCGGAGAGGACCGGGTTCACGACAGGCGGGACGCTTTCCGGGAAGTCCCCTAGAAAGTCTTCTATCCCAGCCAAGACCGCTACGACGGTCTCGGCGTCCCCAGTCGCTCCTCCAAGGAACCGCCCTATGAGAACCTGAAGGACGATGGACTTGACTTTGCGCCGATCGCTTTGTTGCACGTCCCGCCATCGCTTTAACATTCGAACCGTCCTGGAGAACTGAACGCCCTGCGCCATGCACCAACTCGTGTAGCTTCGCGGGTCGCTGTCATGCCAGCCCTCCTTCCGCCGAGGGACCCGGATGACGGGTGTGGCTCCGTGCTTAGCTGGAACTACATCTACGTGAAAATGGCCCTCGCCGTCGGCTCCATAGCGCAGTCGGACGCACGGAGCTCGTCGCTCGATCCGTTTTCTGTAGTCGCCGTCCCTAGCTAAAATCTCTTCCAAGTGCTCCAGGGCACTGTCTGCAGAGTCATCGGCGTCGAAGCCGATCGCAACGGTGTCTAGATCGTATTCTCGCCCCGACGTCGGCGGCTTAACTGCTGTCTTGTTGGCGTACGATCCTTGAACGAAGACGTCAAGTTGAGGGATCGCCAGTTCTGCAACCAGGTACGACTGAAGACGGTTCCAAGCCGAGCTGATCTTGCCCTCAGGTATCCCGCCCAACTGGATCCGATCGTGAAATTCGCCGAAGGAAGTGGGTAGTCTCAACTGTCTCTCCCTTGGGTGGCACTGTCGCCGCGGCGACTCCTTCTAATCCGCGGCCAGGGCGACAGGTGTAGCCGGACCTGGCGTAGAAACTCATTGCTCGCGGCTTGGCAGTCAGGGTGTGGTCCCTCTCCATGCCCTTTGTCCCACGGAGGCCTAGGATCTTCGGCCCACGCATCTCGCAAGAGGTCTTCAGTGGCGGAGCGTACCTCGGCCACGAAGAAGCCATAGGCCGCGCCCATCTCCTCCGACTCCGTGGAAATCCATCCCTGGAAATAGCTGATGGCTTCCTGCCGCGCATGAAACAGTTCCACGAGCGTGGGCTCTGCTCTCTTGCTTCGCCGGCGGACTCGGTAGACCATTTCCACCCAACCCATAGCAGCCTTGTACGCCTCGCTATATGTGACCCGTCGCCGCTCCTGAACGTTGTCTAGGTGGGCACGCCAGGCCAGGATGATCGCGACTACAGCCGCTATGATCGCGGCCCAGATGGCCGCCGAGACCGCACCCATTGACGATCACCCCGTGAGGGTTGTGGGACTAGGGGACCCAGCCCCGAGGTTGATGTGCTAACGTCACTCACTGATGACGACATTCCGTTGTCATCATAGACTTGGTGTCCACACTGGTCAACGACACGGGGTAGCGACGAGCGGCTTGCCTCTAGAAGTGGCCGCCGGACACCGGAGTCGCTACTCCTATGGCGGTGTAGAGGGCCGGATCCCCTGAAGCCTGAAGACTGGCTGAGTGCCGGACTTAGAGATGCGGTAGGACAGGCGTCCCACCTGAATATCTGAGTTAACAGAGGGCGGAAGGAGAGATCCGTTCACGTTTACTACCCCCGTCGAAAGCGATGTCAACGTGACCGCAGGGCCGGACCCCGAGGTACCCCAGCGGGCCGGGTGCGTCACTACAGCCCGGCCTTCAAGCTCCGGGTCCTACAGGAGTACGAGACCCTGGACAAGGCCGGTAAATGCGCGCTGCTGCGCCGGGAGGGTCTGTACAGCTCCCTGATCACCGAGTGGCGCCGGCAGCGAGACCGTGGTGCGGCGGCTGGACTGGCCCAGGGGCGGGGCGCCCGCAAGCCGACCCTCGCGATCGCGAGCTGGCCAGGTTGCACAAGCAGATGGCCAGGCTCGAGTTGGAGCTGGCCAGGGCCAAGAAGGTGATCGTGATCCAATCAAAACTCTCCGCGCTCTTGGAGCGGTCGCGGCGCTGCTGCAGCAGCGCTCTGATCTAGCTGCGCACGTGCCCCTGAGCGAAGTCGGCGGCCGGGACGTCATGCGCTTGGAGCAGAAGGCCATCATCGACCGCGTCAAGATGACCGCCTACAACGCCGAGGAGTGGCTCCTGGAGCGGCTCGCGCCCCACTACTCCAACTCCGACGACATCCAGCTCCTGCTGCGCCGATTCGCCGAGCTGTCTGGCGAACTTCGTCGCACCGCTCAGCGCATGGTGGTCACTCTCGCCCCCCCCCGACACCCCGATCTACCGGCGGGCCCTATGGGGTCTCTGTGCCGACCTGAGCCAGCTGGGAGTCACCTTCCCTGGCACCGACCTTCTGGTCACCTACCAGGTCGCGATGCACCATTCCAAGCGCGCTGCTTGACCCTACATGCCCAATGGTCCGGAGTGGGGCCGTCGTGGCCCAGACACACCTCCCAAGCCTCATCAGTCCCGTCTGGGATGCTGGCGTTGACGTGGTGCGTGGCCGGTGCAGAACATTTTGGCTCTTGCCACTCTATACGTGCCCAGATAGTTGCGTCCTGGGACGAAGATGGCGCTACAGCCGTGACTGGCATCCCACCCGCGCGACCTAGTCTCCGGGCTCCGCCAAAGCGCCCATGGATTGTGCTCTTCTATAGACCTCAATCACGCGCCGAGTTCGGTCCATTTGGTCCTCGCGCCTCTCTTTGGATCGCTTCCGCTCATCTACCACGGAAATAGGCTCGACGGTAAAAACCATCGTCTCGCCATCATCGGATTCACGGGTAACGATCACGCCCATGGCCCGGGCCGCCGAGGCGGCCCTTTCTTCGGGATCTCCCTCTGGGTATTGAGCGAATTTGGTAGGGTCGCGCTGCCAGGCCAGGATCTCCTCCAATGCTGCCTCCAGGGTGTCGAAGTAAGCCTCGGCGGCCCCCCGGGGCGTCGCTTCATGGACGAGGACACGCATGCCTCCCTCAAATGAGAGGGAACGGTGCTTGCGATACCCGGGATGGTGGCTGCTCACTCGGTCAAGGATAGTCGCTCGGTGGTTTAGCTGGGACGGCCGCACCAGGTCTTGGAGACGGACGACTAGTGGCGACCAGCGGCGGTCAATGGCGGCCATTCCTGAGTTCGGGGCGGACGCTGACGGACGTCGGCGGCGCCCCTGGTGCACCTGAAAAGTCCGCGTCGGCGGTTCGATCCTTCCCCTCGGCGCCAGTTCTTGCACTCAAGGACCGACTGGGGTTACTGGTGGTACGGTTCTCTGACAACAACGCAGGCCCTGCGCCTGAGCCCGGCTACGGCAAGGTCACGGGCCAGCAGCCCGCCCAGTAAGAGCGCCGGACGATGACCATCCGACCGACATCGGGTGGCCGGTGCGGCACCCCCCTGTCGACCAGGCAGCCACAGAGGACACTCACCTCCCGGGGGGGGTCCAGCCGCTGCGGAGCGGTGTAGAGTGCAGCGAGGCCTTCAAGTTGGAGTTCGCCCAGATGAGCATCCGGTTCCTTCACACCTCGGACTGGCAGCTAGGGATGACTCGCGCGCTCTTCTCCGCCGACGCGCAGGCCCGTTACGCGGATGACCAGATCGAAGCCATCCGCCAGCTCGCCCGCACCGCATCCGAGCAAGCGTGCGCCTTTGCCGTAGTCGCAGGCGACGTCTTCGACTCGCTCCTGCCCAGCCGCCGGGTCGTCACGAGAGCAGTGGACGCCCTCGCCACCTTCAGCATCCCCGTCTTTCTGCTCCCCGGAAACCACGACGCCGACAACCCGGCTGGCCTCTGGGCGCCAGGGCGGATGCCAGTGAACCTGCCGCCGGCGGTGCGCGTGCTACACGATGCGACACCGGTCCAGGTCCCGGACCTGCCCGTTGAGGTGGTGGGAGCCCCGTGGCCGAGCCGCAAGCCCGACATGGACTTATTGGAAGCTGCCCTTGCGCCGCTCGACCCGGCGCCCTCCGGGACGATGCGGGTTGCTATCGGGCACGGCCCCGTTGACTCTCTGAATCCCGACCCGCTAGCTGCCTCACTCATCTCGGTAGCAGGACTCAGGGCCGCGATCGAAAGCTGCCGGGTCAGCTACGTGGCGCTCGGCGATCGCCACTCCCTGACAGAGGTCTCAGAGCGCGTATGGTACTCAGGCGCCCCGGTCGCGACCGACTTCGACGAGATCGACAGCAACAAGGCGCTGGTAGTCGACCTAGATCCTGACGGGGCGGCCGTCGAACCCGTCACGATTGGACGGTGGCACTTCGTGCGCCGACACTTCGATCTGGACGGCGCAGAGAGCGTTCGCGCGCTTGCCGATTCGCTGGCCAGCCTTCCCAACAAGGAGCGGACGGCCGTGCGCCTCGCTCTAGTGGGCACAATCGACCTCGCCACAGCCGAACTCCTGGACCAGACTTTGGCCGAGAGCCGGGACCTGCTAGCGAGCCTCGAGGTCTCGGAAGGTCGGAGCGAACTGGTCGTGATCCCTGCCGATTCCGACCTGGCCGCTATCGACCTCTCCGGGTTCGCCAGCGAGGCCGTGGCGGAGCTCTCGCGCACCGCAGCCGCCACTGGCCAGGAAGCAGAAGCGGCACGCGACGCCTTGATGCTGGTCCGACGACTGGCGGCGAGGGGGCGATGAGGCTCATTCGTATCTCGATCCGCAACTACCGCGGAGTGGAGAAAAGTGAGGTCTCCATGCCAAGCTCTGGCATCACGCTCATAGAAGGTCCCAACGAGGTTGGCAAGTCCAGCCTGGCCGAAGCCCTCGATATCCTTCTCGACTTCCCCCACGACTCGACGAACAGACGGCTCGAGGCCGTTCGGCCGGTCCATCGGAGCGTAGGCACGGAGGTCGAGGCCGAGTTCACCACCGGCCAGTACCACCTGATCTACTTCAAGCGCTGGTTCCACCGGCCCGAAACCCGCTTGCAGATCGTGACCCCCGCGCCAGAAAGTCTCACAGCCCGAACCGCGCACGATCGGGTCCGGGCGATCCTCGACGAAACTCTCGACTGGAGCCTCTACCGAGCGCTGCGGTTCATCCAGGGTGAGCGCGTCCAGCAGGGCGCCGTCGGGACCTCGACCACCCTGGTCGGCGCCTTGGACCGGGCGGCGTCCGGGGGCACGGCGGACCCCAGGTCCGAGTCGACTCTGTGGGAAGCCATACGCGCCGAGTGGAGCCGCTACTTCACTCCCACAGGACGCGTCTCGCAGACCCGTGAACAGGCGTCCGCCCAACTCGTGGCGGCCCGCGCCAGGGCCAGCGCCGTGCAGGTGAGCCTGGAGGAGATCGAGAACGCCGGGGAGAGGCACCGAGACATCACGAGACGGTTGGCCGTGAACCGGCTGGCCCAAGCGGAGGCGACCACGGACCTAGCGGAGCTTCAGGAACGGTCGCGCGACCTCGGGCTCCTCGCCTTGGACCTTCAGACCCTAAGAGCCGACCTCGCCGGAGCCAAGGCGGGGGAACAGTCTGCGCGCCAGGCACTGGATTCAAGGCACGCCCAGGCTGAGGCGGTTAGGAGCACGGAAGCCGAACTGGAGAAGCTTCTCGAGCAGAGCCGGAAGGAAGCCCTGCCATTGGAGGAGGCCCAGGCCGCCCACGCTGAGGCATCACGCCGACAAGCCGGAGCCCAGGAGGAGCTGGAGGTCGCGTCTGCCGCACTGGGGATCGCCCAGAGCGACGTCGCCTATCGCCGGGCAGAGATCGATCACCGACTTCTCAGCAACCGCATGGAGCGGGTGCTCAGCAGTCGTGGGGACGAGGTCCGGGCCCAGCAGTTCGTTGATGAGTGCAAGGCCACGACTGAAGGACGAAAGCTGCTCGAGAATGCGCTGCGTCGCCGGGGGGAGGCGCTGGCCGCCCTTGAGGTCTCCAGCGCAGCCTTGAATCTGGAAGCCCACGCCGCCGTGGACCTCTCGGTCGACGGCACGGCGATCCACCTCGAACCCGGATCAACGCACCGGGCCCAGGTTGTGGGAGAAATCGTGGTTCAGCTCCACGACCTGGTCACGCTGCGGGTGACCGGCGGAGGGACGGCCAGGGAACTCCAGGCCAAGGCGAAGGACGCCGAGAACGCGGTGGCGGAACTCGCGAAGCAGCTCGGGCTGACATCTTCCGATCCTCTTACGGAACTGAATGAGACCCTGGAGAAGAGGGCCAAGGCAGAGCACGACATCGAGGGCGCGCGACGCACCCGCGCCGACGCCCTTGAGGACCTATCCGGGGAGGAGCTGGCCGCCAAGGTCCAGAGCACCGGTGCCATTGCCGATCGCTATCCGGCGTCCCGCGCCGCGGTGCCACCAATTCCAGGGTCCCTTGAAGAGGCGGAGGCCGCCCACCGGGCCGCTGAGGAGCGAGTGCGGGTTGCCGCCGAGGACATGGCGGTGGCCCGGGCAGCAGCGGAGGCCGCCGAGCGACATCTGAACTCACTTCGGGTCCAAGCGAGCGCAAACACCGCTCTAGTTGCATCCCGGCGGGAGCACCTTACGGCCATCGCAGCCACACTCGCGAACGCCCGCAGCGAGGTGCCGGATGAAACCCTGCTGACCGCGCTGGCCGCAGCCCACGAAGAGGTGGAGCGGCAGGAAGCCCTATTAGCCGAGACCGAGGCAAGGTACGCGGAGGGGGACCCCGATGGAGTGGAGGCCCGTCTCACGAACGCGGCGGCCCTGATGCGAAGGCTCCAGGCCGAGCACCTCGGTCTGGCCAAGGAACAGGCCGAGGTGGAGGCCACCCTCCGGGTCAAGGGGTCCAGCGACCTGCAGGCCGCGCTCGATGAGGCCGAACTGGAGGTCGCCCGTCTGGCTCCTGAGTACGAAGGGCTGGAACGAAGGGCCAGGGCTGCCAAGCTTCTATACGAGACGTTCGCACGGCACCGCGACCTAGCGCGGCAGGCGTACGTCGCCCCGTACGAGGAGCAGATTCAAAGGCTCGCACGCTTGGTGTTCGCGCCGGACACCCTGGTCCGGGTCGATCCGGACACCTTCTCCGTCCGGACCCGGACCGTCGCGGGCGTCACGGTTCCTTTCGACTCTCTCTCCACCGGGGCACGAGAACAGCTCGCTGTGCTAGCGCGCCTCGCCTGCGCCATCCTGGTCAACCCCGACGGCACCACAGGCGACGTGGGGGTGCCCGTGATCCTGGACGACGCCCTGGGCAACTCGGACCCCACAAGGCTGAAGCGCCTGGCACCAGCATTCGCCGCCGCGGCCGCGCAGGCCCAGGTGATCATCATGACCTCCACCCCAGATCGCTACCGCCAACTGGGCAACGTCACACTGGTCAGCCTCCGTCCGAGCTGAGGGCACCCCGCCTGGGGTGACCCCCTGAACGTAGTCCCTTGGACCGACAAACGGGGTCCACTCAGTCGGACTCAGCCTCCAGCCCAATGTCAGGACGGGCAAGCCGCTACCCCAACGGACACCCCTACCCAGGCGCACAGTGGCGGATTCCGGCGGACGACCGACCCCCCAAAGATGGGTGATTTGATCTCAAAACGGACGCTTACGAACAGTCCCGGACGACCGCTAGGTCAACTGAAAAACCCGGTGTCGGCGGTTCGATCCCGCCCCTCGGCACCAGTTTTTGATCTCAAAGCGACCCCCAGACACCGACACCGGCCTGGCGTTTGATCCAACCGTTGATCCAACCCGGTGGACGCCAGGAGACGTGCGTGGACGGTGAGAGCCCATCACCCCTCGGCCAGAGCCGCCTCGATCGCCCCGATCGCGGTTCGCTGCATGGTCTCGGTGGCGTGGGAGTAGGTGTCGAGGGTGGTCCCGACGGTCGCGTGCCCCAGCATCTCGGACGCGATCTTGGGATGGACACCCGTGCCGAGCGTCACGGTGGCAGCGGTATGTCTCAGATCGTGGAACCTTATGGACGGCAGCCCGGCCTGAACCAGCAGGGGATGGAACGAGCGGCGCAGCATGTTCCATGGATCCAGGGGCTCGGCCAAGGCAAAACTCCTGGTCGTCACGAATTGCGCGACGTCCTATGTGGTACAAGACGCCCTCGCCGCCGATGCCGACCGCGGGGTGGCGGTCGACGTTCTTCTCAATCCTCTGGGCTATGGTGCCAAGGGCGCGGCCTCCTGGCTATCGAACCGTCGAGTTCATGTCCGCTGGGCCCCGGACTCCCCCTACCTCCACGCCAAAGTGATCCTCTCCGCCACCGAAGGACTTGGGGGGAGTGCCAACCTCAGCTACCACGGGCTGAGCATCAACCGAGAGATGGACGCCATGGCGCCCGCGTCGCTGCTTCCCGCCGCATGGGCCTGGGGTACTGCCCTCTGGGCCAAGGGGACGCCGGCGGGCTGAACGGCCTGCGCCTAGACCTCTACGACCCGCAGAGCAGGAGCGAGGCGGCGCACGTCGGCCGCGTCCGAGGTTACGACGACATCACCGCGTGCCGTGGCGACCAGTGCGACCTGCCCATCAACCACATCGGACGAGCCCGTCGCCGCCAGTAGCCGGCCGACACCGAGAGCTGCCTCGCGATCCAGCGCGGGAACTTGGACGCGACGGTCCCCGATGAGTGCCCCGATCCGGGCCTGACGTGCCCCTCCGCGCCAGGTCTGGGCGAGCACCCCAGAGGGGATAGCCACCCCTCCTCCGCCCAGCGCCTCGCGCAAGAGCAACGCAACCTCCCGGCGTCCCCGCTCCAGGGCAAGGAGAGCTCCGCTGTCCAAGGTCAGTCCTCGAGGACGGCCTTGGCCCACGCCCGCTCGCTCTCCGTGGCCTCGCCGCCAGTCTCGGCCAGGATCGCATCCACGATGTCGTCGATGCGATCGTGCTGAGCGCGCTCGGCTACCACTTCGCTGACATAGGAGCTCAGGTTGGCGGCCCTTCCGGCTGCCACTTCGGCTCGTGCTTGGCGAAGCACGTCCTCAGGCATCGTGATCGTGACCTTCTGCGTTGCCATACATTTATCCTACCAGGAATCCAGTTCTGGACCGCCCCGCACGCTGCACGCCATGGTGCCCGCCGCCCTGCTGCCGGCCGCATGGGCGTGGGGGTACTGCCCTCTGGGCCACGGGGACGCCGGCGGGCTGAGGGGCCAGGAAACTCAGCGGGCCGGGATCAGCGCTTGAGGCTTCCGGGACCGCGCGGCCCAGTGTGCCTGCCTCGAAAGTTCGGTCCCATCGCCTCTGGCGGCTCTGGCTTATCCCCCCCGAGGGACTCCCGCTCTGCCGGGAACATCTCTTCGACCAAGAAGCGCGTCTTGGGCAACAGGAGTTCTGGTGGGTACAGACGCTCCACGACCGCGAGGACCTCGTCTCTCGTCTTGAGATCGAGCAACGTGGCGAGGTGGGCGATGTCTCCCCGGTCCTGCTCGGGCCGCGCAGCCAGCAGCTTCATCCCCAGCAGGAACTCTGGGGAGGCGGCGGTGACTCGTAGGCCTGGCACGTCAAGCACCTTGTTCGCGCCTGGGTCAGCGCCCGGCACAAAACCCCTGGCCGCGTCGTTGAGCCAGCCATGCGGCAGCCGAAGGTCATCGCCGACGATCTGGGCAGCCTTGTAGATCTCGTCAGTCGGTGCGAAGACGGCGTCGATGTCGCGGGTCATCCGATCGGCGTCATAAGCAAGGACCATCGCCGCTCCCCCGACCAAGTAAACATCGCCAACCAGCCCTGCCGTGACCAGTTGTGCGCCTAACCGGGTCAAAGCCTCGATTGCTTGATCCCGGGTTAGGAACCCCGCCCCGCTCGCTGTCATCGCCGCTCCAGTCCCGCAGCTGTTACGAAGATTCCCCGCTTGGCAAAGGACCGAGGACTCTCGCGCAGGCTCGTGGGGATCCACGCCGGGGCGTCGGCGACGAACCACCAGGGCCGAGCCACGCGATCGGGATCCTGGGCCCAACCCGGGGCCGGGAGACCCCGCTGGAGGGTCAGGTGTTCCGCCAAGGCGGCCATGAGGGCATCCGTGGCGCTGTCACCGGTTGGGGCTGGCGCGTCAGCCACCACGAGAGCGGTATCGGCCGGGGTGCCCAGCGCTTCGTCGTCCAGCACCTCCCCCACCAGGCGCCAGGCCGCCGTGCTCCCGTCGGAGCGGCGCACCTCCGCCATAACGGGAGCCAGGGCTGTCAAGGAAGCCCAGCGGCGCCCTGCGGGCAGGCACGCCTCCACGAGCCGGTTGAACGTCCCCACATTGGGGACCAGCGCCCCAGACTCATACCGGCTCAAGGTCGCCGACGAAGTCCCCGCGCGGCGCGCGACCTCGCGCTGTGAGAAGCCGGCGCGTGCCCGTACAAATCGGAGCCGAGAGCTTGCGTCCATCATGCTATCGGGAATGATAGCATGCCCGAAACTCGTCCGATACCACTCAGCGGATCGGGTGCGCCCCTATGCAATCCCGAGCTGAGCTTTAAATCGCCCACTCCCAACCGCAGAGGGGTGCTCCAATGAACCGTCGCGAACTGGCCAAGACCTTGCAAGCCCAACTGCTCTACGATGGCGACCCCAACGATCCCGTCTTCTCGAGCTTCAACTTCGCCGATGAGACGCTCCAGCTGATCTTCGGACTGATCAAGCAGAAGCTTGAGGCCGGGGAGGATGTGGCCGTCCGTGGATTCGGCCAGTGGAGGGTCCGAGAGACTCCGGGCGGAATGAGGCGCAACCCCACCCACGAGGGTCTTCCCGGCCGACGCCCGCGCCTCGGCCGCCAGCCCGGTCAGCGCCAAGGTATCCAACACCAAGGTTTGGCAGGAGCGACGCAGGGCTCCGCCACAGCACGGGCGAGGCCAAGGATCGGTCAGGCCGCCCAAGCGGTCAAGATGGAGCCAACGATGCCGGACTCTTGATGATCGCGGCGTGACAGCGCCTTGATCGGCCCGGCCGATCGAGCGGGCATGGAGGACGCCGAGGATGGCAGTTGTAAGGCTGGTGGTCAATGGGAAGCCACACGATCTGAGCATCGCGCCGGATGTGCCCCTGCTACGGGCCTTGCGGGAGCGCCTCAACCTCAAGGGCCCGAAGTACGGGTGTGGGGAGGGAGCGTGCGGCGCCTGCGCCGTCCTGCTCGACGGCGAGACACATCTGGCTTGCTCCACCACCGTCGCGGAGGTCGGGCCACGGACGATCACGACAATCGAGGGGCTCGCACCGCCCGGGCAACTGCACCCGGTACAGGCTGCGTTCCTCGCCGAGGGCGCGCTGCAGTGCGGGTTCTGCACCCCAGGAATGGTCGTCGCCGCGGCTGGGCTTTTGAGGGTCAACCCCGACCCCGACGAGCTCGACATCCGCACCGCGCTCAACGGGCACCTCTGCCGTTGCGGCGCCTACTCCAGGATCGTGAGAGCGGTGTCTCGAGCGGCCCGGACCCGAGGCAGCGTGCAGCCCACGCCACCTGCTGGGCCCCAACCGCCGCGGGTCCAGCTGGGCACGCGACGCCCTTGGGAGCGCATCGCTGCGCTGGATCGCCCGTACTTCGACGTGCTCTCGGATGGCTTGGTGGCGGTCCTGCCAGGCGCGCCGCCGAGCGCGGGACAGCATTGGCCCGATGGAGGGGCCTTCGTGCACGTGGGCAGTACCGGGGTGGTGACGGCGTTTATCGGCAAGGTGGACGGCGGGCAGGACAATCGGACCGCGCTCGCCCAGCTCGTGGCCGAGGAACTGCGGGTGCCCCCAGACCGAGTCGTGATGGTGATGGGTGACACAGGCGTATCCCCATTCGACCCGGGCACCTTCGGGAGCCGATCCATGCCCGACGCCGGCCACCACCTTCGCCTCGCCTCGGTGGCGGCGCGACGCGGCCTGCTGGAGCTGGCCCGCGACCGCCTGGGGGTCCCCGAAGAGCAGCCACTGCAGGCTGCCGAGGGCGTGGCGCGGACCACCGACGGCACCCGGACTATGAGCTATGCAGACCTGGTCGAAGGAGTTCGCGTGGTGCGCGAGGCGAGCCGCCGCGAGGAGCTCACCCCGCCCCGGGAGTGGACCTGCGCCGGGAGGGCTGCCGCGCGGGCGACGTCGCCGGCCGCGGTGACCGGTATCAAGGTCTACCCGTCCGATCTGGTGGTGGACGGGATGCTCGCAGGCAAGACTCTCGCCCGCCCGTACCATGGGGCACGCTTGGAGTCCTTGGACCTGACTTTGGCAGAGCAGGTCGAGGGGGCCACTCTCATCCGCGAAGGGGATCTGGTTGGAGCGGTCGGCGACGACCCTGCGACGGTCGCGCGAGCGATAGCCCTAATACAAGCGACGTGGAGCCCCGCCCCCGACGTGAGCAGCGCCACCATCGCCGACTACCTCCGCCAGCACCCAGTGCAGACGCAGGGTTGGGGTGGGTCGTTCCTCGCAGAAGGCGGCGACGTCGCAGCGGCTGTCCGGTCGGGACACCGGTCCCTCCACGCCACCTACACCGTCCCCTACATCGCCCATGTCCCCATGGAGCCACGTAGTGCCGTCGCTCGCTGGGTGGGCGACGCGGTCACGATCTGGACCGGAACGCAGCGGCCATTCGCGGTGCGACGCGAGGTGGCCGACGCCATGGGCATCGACGAGGAGGCAGTCGAGGTGATCGTCCCCGACTTCGGCGGGGGGTTTGGCGGCAAACACACCGGCGAGGCAGCCATCGCCGCTGCCACCCTGGCCCGCCGTGCGGGGCGTCCGGTGCGAGTCGCCTGGAGTCGAGCGGAGGAGTTTACCCAGGGCTACTTGCGCCCGGCAGCGGTTATCGATGTGACCAGTGCCACAAGTTCGGACGGCAGCATTTCGGCGTGGGACTTCGTCAACGTCAACTCCGGCCCGCAGGCGATCCAGCCCCCCTACGCGATTCCCAACTGGAGGCTGCACTTTCAGCCAGCCGCCTCGCCGCTCCGGCAGGGGTCCTATCGGGCGCTGGCGGCGACCGCGAACAACTTCGCTCGGGAGTCGCACATTGACGAGCTCGCCGCCCTCACCGGGGAGGATCCGTTGCAGTTCCGCCTGCGGCAGCTGACCGACTGGCGGCTGGCGGACGTGCTGCGGCAAGTTGCAAGCCGGGCCGGGTGGGATCACCGCCACAGCGGTGATGGCCGCGGCTTCGGACTGGCGGTGGGACTGGAGAAGGATGGCCGCATCGCCGCCTGCGTCGAGGTGCGCGTGCACCGCGACCAGCGCCTGGAGGTTCTTCGGGTGATCACCGGCTTTGACTGCGGCGCGATCGTGAGCCCCGACAACCTCGCCAACCAGGTGGAAGGGGCTGCGATCATGGGGCTGGGTGGAGCCCTGTTCGAGGCCGTGGAGTTCGCGGGTGGCAAGGTCACCAACGCGTCCCTGCGGCAGTACCGGGTCCCCCGCTTCCTGGACGTTCCCCCAATTGAGGTGATCCTGGTGGATCGACCCGAGCTGGAACCGGCTGGCGGCGGGGAGACGCCGATCATGGCGATCGCGCCCGCCCTGGCCAACGCCATATTTGCCGCGACGTGTCGCCGCCTGCGAGCACTTCCCTTGGCACCCAAGGGGCTGCTCGCCGAAGCGTGACCCCAAACTCATCCACCGTCGCCGCCTGAACTCGCCTGCCCCGAATCTCCGGGATGTGCGCGCTCGCTGACCACCCCGGGTGAGTCGGCAAGGCGTGTGCTGGGTCGCGGGCCACACCCGCCGGGCCTTCGCACAGCGACTAGTCTCCCATGGCCCTGGCGGGCCGCCCGCTGGCGGGTGAAAATAGGGCTGCCATCCGGCGACATCGAGCTCTCCTTGGTGCCATGAGCCCGGCGACTAGTCGGATTGCGGGAGCCGAAGGCACCCCTGACTGTTGCTTCGAGCACGAGCCTTAGATTCTTTGGCAGGTCGGCTCCTCCGGATGGCGTTGTTGTCCACACCACGGAGGGAGCCCATGGACCAGATGGTGGACCGGTGCGCCGGTCTGGACGTGCACAAGGACACGGTGGTGGCCACCGTGCGGGTGCCCGGCGAGCAGGGCAAGCGGCATGAGGAGCTGCACACGTTCGGGACAACCACTCACGAGCTGCTGGCGCTCCGCGACTGGCTCAAGAGTTGGGAGGTCACCCTGGTCGGGATGGAGGCGACCGGGGTGTACTGGAAGGCGCCCTACTACATCCTCGAAGACGACTTCCAGTGCTGGCTGCTCAACGCCCGGCACATGCACAACGTCCCAGGGCGCAAGACCGATGTCGCCGACTCGGCCTGGATCGCCCAGTTGATCGAGCATGGCCTGGTCCGCCCCAGCTTCGTGCCCCCCAAGCCGATCCGGGACCTCCGCGACCTCACCCGGTACCGCAA
>JAJYWM010000075.1 GCA_021791455.1 bacterium
AGACAACCCACCGATGGATCGCATCCGCCTAGGTGGGGCTGGCCGCGATGACGAGTTGACCCAGGTGGAAACCCTGATCAAGAGCATGGGCGCCCTGGGGATCAAGGTCTGGTGTTACAACTGGTCGGCCATGTTGGGTTGGATGCGCACCTCGCGCACGACCCTGGGGCGGGGCGGCGCGCTGGTGACCAGTTTCGACTACAAAACTCAGGCGAGCCTCCCGCCGCCTCGCGAAGGCACCGTGGACGAACAGCCTTTGTGGGACAGTTTGCGTGCGTTTTTGGAGCGGATTGTCCCCGTCGCCGAGGATGCCGGGGTCACCCTCGCCATGCATCCGGACGATCCCCCGCTTTCCCCAATTCGAGGCGTGGCCCGGATCATGCGGACTCCCGCCGCCTTCGAGCGTCTCATCGAACTGGTGCCGAGTCCCGCCAACGCGATCACTTTTTGCCAGGGCAATTTCACTCTGATGACCTCCGACGTGCCCAAGGTCATTCGCGACTTTGGTCGGGACAAGAAGATCGCTTTTGTTCACTTTCGGGACGTGCGCGGGACTCCGGAGTCGTTTGTGGAGACCTTCCACGATGAGGGCCAGACCGACATGCTGGAGTGCATGCGCGCCTACCGTGACATCGGCTTTGACGGACCCGCTCGCTCGGACCACACCCCGACCTTGGAGGGCGACCATGCCGATGTCGCGGGGTACTCGGCCTTGGGGCGGCTGCAAGCCATCGGCTACATGACGGGACTGCGCGAGGCGGCGCTAAAGGAGGTGAGTGAAGAGCGAAGACCGTAACCTGCGGCAGTGAGTTGCCGGTGGACGGCCGCTCTCGGTGCGCACAGGGGCGCGTCCACGGACTCCATCGCGAAGCGGCGTCCCGATTTCGTTAGTGGCTCGAGCGGTGGGCACCATTACGTCGACCAATTGCGTGGAGGATCTACCATGAGACTGGGCAGGCTAGGAATTCTGGCGACCTTAGCGGCCGCCGTACCGCTGCTGCTGGTGAGCGGGTGCGGCAGCACCAGCACAACCCCGACGGCGAAACATTTCACGGTCGGGCTTCTCAACGGCAACAACATCGACCCCTACTTTCTCTCCATTTGGAAGGGAGCCTTGGCTCAGGCCACGGCCGACCACGTAACCTTGAAGGAAGTCGCGCCCGCCACGTTCGATGCTGAGGAGCAGGTTCCGCTCTTCAATGACCTGATCTCGGAAAAGGTGAATGCAATTCTGCTGTCCGCCGACGGCAATCTGCCCCCATTCCTAGCCGGGCTCAAAGCGGCCGCCGCAGCCAAGATTCCTGTGATCATAATCAATGAGTCCGAAGCGGACATGAGCAACACCAAGTATGCCCTGTCGTTCATTACCAGTGGCAACACGGATCTCGGATTGGCGGCCGGTAAGGCAATGGTGAAGCTGCTCGGAGGCAAAGGCACCGTGGGGGTGATCGACTCCACCCCGGGGTTGACCTCGAATTTGCACCGTGCCGCGGGTTTCGTAACTGCGGCGACCCAAGGCGGGTTGGCCACCTTGCCCCAGCAGTTTAGCCACGACTCAATCACCACGGCCGACTCGATCGCCACGGACCTGCTGTCGTCGCACCCGGGCTTGGCAGGCATCTTCGCCGTCGACTCGTTCACGAGCCAGGGAGTTGGCACGGCTGTCAAGGCGTTAGGTAAGGCGGGGGTGGTCAAGGTGGTTGGCATCGACGCCGAGCCTCAAGAGGTCGCGCTGCTGAAGGCTGGAGTCATGCAAGCCCTCGTTGCGCAAAAGCCCTACTACGTGGGGCAGCTGGCTATGAAGTACGCGGTGGACGCACTCACCGGGAAGAAGTCACAGATCGTGCGGAGTGTGAACCCGGGCGACATCGTGCTGACGCCGAGCAATATAAGTGACCCGCAGTACGCTAATGTGCCCTACAGTTCTACCGCTCCTTGATGCGTTGAGGACGGCTTGGGGATTAGCTAGCTGAGCAGGGCGCCGTCCCAAGGTTGGCGGACCGGGATCAGTGGGCACGAGAGACAAGGCGAGGCGGGGGCGGGCCCCAATGGGGCTCGCCCCCCTATCCGGGCGGGAATGGCTACGCTCAGGGTGAGGGGCTCCAAGAGGCCCGGCCGGAGGGCGGGCCGACAGTACTTGATCGGGCAAGGAGGTGGCACTTGTCGCAAGCGACGCAGGCAGTCGGCAGTACGGTCACGGGGACTGGATTGACGAAGTATTACGGGGCCGTCGCAGCTCTGGACAACGTCAACTTCGAGTTCGGGCCAGGGCTCAATGCCATCGTCGGGGATAATGGCGCCGGCAAGTCGACGTTGCTCAAAATCCTGAGCGGGGTCGTACGGCCGGACAGCGGCAGCATAGCCGTCAACGGCAAGGAGGTGGACCTGAAGACCGCTCGAGACGCGCGCGCGGTGGGGATAGAGTCGCTCTATCAAGACTTGGCGCTAGCCCCGACCATGTCTATCTGTGACAACATTTTCCTTGGCCGAGAGCTTACCAAGTCGTATTTTGGCGTTAAGATCCTTGACCGTCGTGCTATGATGGCGGTCGCACGGAATGCGCTGGCCGAGATCAGGATCAAGATGCCAGATCCAGCGACCGCAGTGCGGACGCTTAGCGGTGGCCAACGGCAGGCCGTCGCGGTGGCGCGGGCGCTTCATTTCGGGGCCCGGATTCTATTGCTTGACGAGCCAACCGCGGCCCTCGGGCCCCGCGAGACGGCCGCCTTTTTCGACACCCTGCGTTCAGCGGTACGACAGGACGGAACCGTAGTCATGGTCGGCCACAACCTGCCCCAAGTTTTGCAGATGGCGAACCGGATCATCGTGATGCGGGCCGGCCATGTGGTGGCTAAGTTCCTTCCCGAGGAGACGTCGGTCGAGAAATTGACCGGCTTCATGGTTGGGTCGGCGAGTTGAGGGTAAGAGAAGTGGGATTAGGTGCAGTGACGGCTGGGGCTGGGCATTAAGGTGCGCGCCGGATTTATGTCAAGGATGCTTGACATTGGCCGCTGGAGCACCTGGGTGATGCTGCTAGCGGTACTGGTATTGGTGTCCGTGGTGTTCTCGCTAATCGCGCCGGGGTTTGCCACCGTCGGCAGCCTGGACAATATCTTGGTTGTGGCGGTGCCGGTGGCGCTGTTGGCCATGGGGGAGAGTCTGGCTATTTACTCGGGTGGAATCGATCTGTCGGTGGGGGCGATGCTGGGCCTGGGCGGAATGAGCGGCGGGGCGATCATGTCAGGCCTCTACCATGGGCAGACCGGAACCGACATCGGACTCATGTTGCTGGGTTTGGGGGTGGCTCTGGCGGTTGGATTGGTGGGCGGTCTTTTCAATGGCTTCGTGATCGGGAAGCTGAAGCTTGAACCCCTGATCGTTACCCTGGGGACATTGGGCATCTTCGGCGGGGCCGCCGACCTGATCAGCGGCGGGGAGCCCCTGTCCT
>JAJYWM010000254.1 GCA_021791455.1 bacterium
TGCTCACCGGTCGGAGGCTCCTTTCGGGCCGGGTAGGGCGACGACGGCGGAGGCCGAGCCGGCTGGACCCCCGACACCAGCTCTGGTTGCTGAGCCAACACCTGGCCAAGAGGTTCACGCGAGGAGGTGCGGTCACCTCTGGACCAGTCGCGGCCGGTGCCAACAGAGCATCGGGGCGTGATTGCATGGGGAACAGAAGTTTGGTACATTTGTTCTGGGATGGAGCGTCGAACCTTCGAACGGGACAGGATGCCTCAGAGTTGGGAAGAGGTCGTCGAGCGCCCCGGTGTTCAGGAGCTGGTGGTCCTGGATCGAGAGCTTCCGGCCCGTAGAGCCCAATACGGGGCCTATCCCACGGCGCTGCATGAGCAGTTGCAGCGGGGCCTGGCCAACCGCGGCATGAAGGGCCTGTTCACCCACCAAGTGGAGGCCGTGGATGCCGCTCTCAAGGGCGAGCATGTGGCGGTCGTCACCCCCACGGCATCCGGTAAGTCTCTGTGCTACCTGCTGCCCATCCTTGACTCGGTGCTGCGCGATCCCGACGCCACCGCCCTGATGCTCTTCCCCACCAAGGCACTGGCCCAAGACCAACTTCATGAGTTGCGCCAGCTGAGCGACGCGGTGGATGTCGACCTCAAGACCTTCACCTATGACGGGGATACGCCGCCGGGTGCTCGGACCGCGTTGAGACAGAGCGGCCAGGTGGTGCTTACAAACCCGGACATGCTGCATACCGGAATCCTGCCCCACCACACATCTTGGGTTCGCCTCTTCTCAGGGCTTCGCTTCGTCGTCCTTGACGAGCTGCACACCTATCGCGGCGTCTTCGGCAGCCACGTGGCCAATGTGGTGCGCCGATTGGACCGGATCTGCGCTTTCTACGGCAGCAGCCCAACCTACATCTGTTCCTCAGCGACGATCGCGAATCCTGGGCAATTGGCGGAGCGGCTTCTGGGCCGGCCGGTCAGAGTTGTCGATCGCAACGGCGCCCCGTCTCCGACTCGAAGATTCCTGGTCCTCAACCCGCCGGTGGTCGAGCCCAGGCTCGGCATCCGCCGCAGCGCCAACCTGGAGGCGCGTCGCATCGTGCCCGACCTTGTGAGAGCCGGCGCTCAGACGATTGCCTTCGGCCAGACTCGGCTCCAGGTGGAACTGCTGCTCAACTATCTGGAGCACGAGTTGGAGCGTGATGGCCGGGGAACTGGGGGGCAAAGGGGCGCGGCGGTCCGTGCCTACCGGGGCGGGTACCTGCCCCTTGAGCGGCGCGCCATCGAGTCGGGCCTGCGCTCCGGAGCGGTGCGCTGCGTCGTCTCCACCAGCGCCTTGGAACTTGGCATTGACATCGGCAGGCTGGATGCCGCGGTCCTGGTCGGATATCCAGGCACCATTGCCAGCCTCTGGCAGAGGATGGGCCGGGCCGGTAGGCGCGGAGGCTCGGCGCTGCAGCTGTTGATCACCGGCGGTGGCCCTCTTGACCAATTCCTAGCCCGGCACCCCGAGTATCTCCTGGACCGCTCGCCGGAGCGTGCCTTCGTCGACCCCGACAACCTCCTCATCCTGGCGGGGCACCTTCAGGCGGCCATCTTCGAACTCCCTCTTCATGATGGTGAGGCCTTCGGGCCGACCGACCTGGGGGGACTTCTGGAGGTGTTGGAGGAAGATGGACTGATCCACCATGCCCATGGAAGCTGGCACTGGGCGGCGGACGCGTTCCCTGCCGATGCCATCAGCCTGCGCACGGCGGCGGCCAGCAACGTTGTGATCATGGACACCTCGACGCAGAGCGGGTCGCCATCCCAAGGTCCCCAGGGTCCGTCGTCGGGAAGTGGCGGCGGGCGAGCCGGCGGTGCGGCCAGGGTGGTCGGGGAATTGGACGAGTGGTCGGCACCGCTGCTGGTCCATGACGATGCCATCTACATGCATCAGGGGCGCCAGTACCACGTGGAGCGACTGGACTGGGAGGAGCACAAGGCCTACGTGCATCCGGTGTCCGTCGACTACTACACCGACGCGGATCTTCGGGTCGGGCTGCAGGTTCTGGAGCGGTTCGCCGGCCCGCTCCTGGAGCCCAATTCGGTGGCGGCTCGATCTCACGGCGAGGTCCGAGTCAGCGTCCTCGCGGCGATGTACCGGAAGATCCGGCTCCTCACCCATGAGACCGTCGGAGCTGGCCCCATCAGGGTTCCGGAGCGTGACCTTCAGACCACCGCCTACTGGTGCTCCTTCCCTTCCAACGCTCGGGGCTCGGCGCCAGGGATGGAGGCGGGTCTTGAGGGTGTGGGGCATGCCATGGGCCAGATAGCCTGTCTGGTCTCCATGTGCGACAGACGGGATCTGGGTGTCGTGACCCAGGTGCGGTCGCCCCTGGCCGCCTTGCCTCCTGTGCGGCTCGGCGCGCCTCAGCAGGACGAGTTCGCTCCGGGAGAGCGGCCGCCGCTCGGCACCCCTGGCGGCAGGGATGGTGGGGCGGATTCGCCCTGCGTCTTCATCTATGACGTGCACCCCGGCGGGGTGGGCCTCAGCGCCCGCCTCTTCGACCTCCATGCGAGCCTGCTTGAGGGAGCTGAAGCCCTGCTGCGCGAGTGTGATTGCGAGTGGGGATGCCCGGCGTGCGTGGGCCCGGTGGCGGGTCTGGAGGATGGCGCCAAGTCGGCGGCTCTGCGTCTTCTGGAGCAGGGCTGCTGATGAGCGCGGATTTGCGGCTCAGGCTCTCAGCGCTGCAGGGGGACCCCGGGTTCAGGCTGGGTCCGCGGCGCAAGGCAGCGGCGGTGCCGCAGCCGGGACCCAGCTCTCCCTCAGGGTTGCTCGGAGGTCTGGCGGACCTCGGGTTTGGTTGGGATGAGGAGCGTGGGATTCTCCTGAGAAGGGTGAGGATACCGCTGGCCGTGATCGGCCTATCACCAGAGCGGCTCCGGTGGCGGGCACTTTCGCCGATTGCAGCATCCGTGCCGCGCACGGGACCTCTGTCGCTGCTGTGCTTTGACCTTGAGACCACCGGTTTGCAGCGGGGCGCAGGGACCGTGCCCTTCCTCTATGGCTGGGCCTCCTACCACGAAGGGGCGAGCGAGGTGCTGGTGGAGCAGTGGCTCCTGCCGGAGCTGGGTGAGGAGGCGCCTCTGGTGCTGGCTGCCCTCAAGGAACTGGGGGCAGCGTCGCTGCTCGTCACCTACAACGGTTCCAGTTACGACCTGCCGCTCCTGCGCACCAGGATGGTCATGGCGGGCGTCGACCGGGCATGGCCCGCGGTCCCCCACCTGGACCTGCTTCCGGTCGTGAGAAGGCTCTTCCGCCATCGCCTGGAGCGGTGCACCCTGCGAGCGGTGGAGGAGGAGCTCCTTGACGAGCACAGAGCTCATGACCTTCCCGGCCGGGAGGCTCCGGAGCGGTACTGGCATTTCTTGGAGACCCGAGACTGCGGCCCCCTCCTGGAG
>JAJYWM010000202.1 GCA_021791455.1 bacterium
GGTGGTCTCCAGGGCTGTCCAGGAGTTCGGGCGGCTGGACATCTGCGTGAACAACGCCGCCGTCGCCCCCCACACCAGCCTGCTGGAGGAGCGCGTCGAGGTCTGGGACCAGGTCTACGCGGTCAACTGCCGGGGCACCTTTCTCATGACCCAGGCGGCCGCCCGGGTCATGATCGAGCAGGGCACCGGAGGGCGGATCATCAACTTCTCCTCTGGAGTCAGCTCCCGCGGCTCGGCCGGCGCCGCCGCCTATGCCAGCAGCCGGGCGGCCACCGAGAGCTTCACCCGGGTGGCGGCCATCGAGCTGGCCCCGCAGGGGATCCTGGTCAACTGCGTCAGCCCCGGGCTCATCGACACCCAGCCCAAGCCGCTGCCCCCGGCCATGGCCGCCTCGCTGGCCGCCCGGATACCCAGGCTGCCGCTGGCTCGGCCCGGGAGACCCGAGGAGGTGGCGGCGATGGTGCTCTGGCTCAGCTCAGAGGCGGCCAGCTACGTCACGGGGACGGTGCTCTCGGTGGATGGCGGAGCGGGAGTCGGCTCCCGCTCCGAGGACCCGGTCGTGGACGATGACGTCCGCTACGACTGGGTCACCGGCCGGCAGCGACCCGACTGAGGGGAGGAGAGCCCCCGGGATCAGCGGAAGCCGAGACGGAAGCCCCGCACGCGCAGGCTGGGGGCGCTGGCGACCCCGTTCCAGACGTTCATGATCGGCTGGCTGATGAGCTGCGAGCCCACGCCGTCGGTGCGGCTCAGGATTCCCAGCACCTCCTCGGTGAATCGGGAGGAGGCCACGGGACCCGCCAGCCGTCCCCCGCGGATGCGAAACGCCGCGTCGCGGGTGACCCCGGTGAAGGTGCTGGCCTCGGGGTCCACCATGCGGGTGTAGTGAAAACGGGAGATGTACAGACCGTCGTCCACCCCCTCGATCAGCTCTGCCGTGGTTGAGGATCCGGGTCTCAGGATGAGATTGGCGGGGGTCGGGGCCGGAGCCTCCTCCCTGGCGATGTGGGCGTGTCCGGTGCTCCTGGTCCCTGCGGCCCGGGCCGTGGCCAGGTCGAACACCGCCGCTCCGACCCGTCCGTGGTCCAGCATGGGGACCTGGACCTTGGGCATGCCCTCGATGTCGAAGGGGATGGGGAGACCGACCCCGACGGAGAGCGCGTCATCGGCCACGGTGACCAGCTCGGAGGCGACCGTCTGCCCCTCTCGCCTGGCGACCGCCCCGGCGCCGGCGGCCACGGCCTCCCCGGTGAACCCCATGCCGCCGAAGAAGGTGAGCATGTCCCCCACGGCCAGCGGTCCCAGGACCACGTCATAGGTTCCCGGTGGGAGTGGCTCCGGGTCCCGCGCGGCGGCGGCCTCGGCCAGCGCTCCGTGCACCATCTCCTCCACCGCCATCCGCTCCACGGATCGCGACAAGTCGCCCCGGTAGGCCGAGCCCGCTCCGGAGCGCACCAGGAGGGTGGCCGCTGCCTCGGTGGCGCTGACATAGGCGCGCCCCGAGGGACCGGCGGTGGCCATCTCCACGAGAACCCTGGAGAGCATCCCGTTGGCGGTGGCGCCGGCGGCCTGGGTGAGGGTCATGGCGACCGAGGCCAGCTGGCTGCGGGCGCCCGCCCCCCAGGCGACGGTGTCCTCGTGCCACTTCGAGAAGGAGCCGGAGACGGCTTGCGCGGGGGCGCCAGCCGAGGCGAGCCCGGGCGCCAGGGCGGCCGCCCTTCGGAGCGCCTCCGCGCCTGTGGCGCGAGCATCCTCCAGCCGGGAGGTGGCCACCCGGGCGGCGCCGCCACCGCGGTCCACGGTCACCATGAGCTGGACCTCCTCCACCGCCTGCGGCTGATGGACCCGGGTCCCGGCGAAGCGGGTGTGTTCCCCCTGGCGCACGGTGATGAAGGCCCGGGCACCTTCGCGTCCGGCAGCCAGCAGCGCCTCCTCCAGACGGCCCAAGAGCTCGTCGTCTCCACGAAGCGTTGCGGCGATCACCCGGCCACCCCGATCCGGACGCCTCTCACCAGGATGGGGGCGGCGCCATGGGAGACGAACCCCCACTGCTTGGGCTCGCCCTTGCCACAGGGAAGCCCAAACACCTGGAGTGTCTCCGGGCCTCCGACCGCCTCCACCGATCCCCAGAACTCTGGCGTCACCCCACCGTAGGAGGCGTTCCGGTAAAGGCGGGTCCGCCGTCCCCGGCGGACCTCCCAGGCCACCTCGGTCCCGAACTGGAAGTTCAGGCGCCTCTCGTCGATGCTCCAGCTGCGGTCCATGTCCAGGTAGTAGCCGTCCCCCAGCCGTTCCAGGAGGGCGTCGAGGTCCCCCTCCCCCGGCCGGAGGCCGACGTGGGTGGAGAAGCAGAGGGGCATGAAGCTGTGGCCGTCGGCGCGCATGGTCGCGGTGCTGGGCCGACCGATCCGCTGGGCCGTCTCTCTGGAGGAGAGGAAGTCGTTGACGATCCCGTTCTCGATCAGGACCGCCGGTCGGGCCGGCTGGCCCTCGTCGTCAAAGGCGAAGGAGCCGCGGGCCCCGGGGGTGCTGGGGTCGGCGATCACGGTCACCGCCTCTGAGCCGTATCGCATCCGCCCCCGCTCCTCGGCGCGGATGAAGGAGGTGCCGGCGAACCCAGCCTCGTCCCCGAAGATCCGGTCCAGCTCCAGGGCGTGCCCGCAGGACTCGTGGATCTGCAGCGCGGTCATCGCCGGCCCGAGGACCAGGTCGGCCGTGCCCGCCGCCAGGATCGGGGCTCGCAGCAGCGCCCGGGCCTCGTCCACGACCCGGGGAAGCTCGGCAGGAAGCCGCAATTCATCGAGGTACTCCCAGCCGGCGGCGCCGGTGTTGCCGTGGAAGGAGTTGGGGTAGGAGCGTCGCTGCACCTCTCCATTGAGAGCCGCCCAGACCTGCAGCAGCCCCCCGGTCTCCAGCAGCTCCTGGACCTGCCACGACCCCTCGCTGCTGGCGAAGCATCGGCGCTGGCGCTTGGCGTTGATTCCGGCCACCGCCCGGGTCACCTCCGGGGTTGCGAGCGCCTCCTCCAGAAGCGAAGCCACCAGCCCGTGCTTGGTGGATGGGGGCACGGCGAACGGGTCCACGACGAACGGTGTCCGGAAGTGGCCGCTGGCCGCCGGGAGGGGGTCCAGGTGCGCGGAGTTCGGGCCCACCTGTGCTTCAGCCATCTCCACGGCGGCTATGGCCGCCTCGATGGCCTGAGAGGCGGGTCCGAGCACCCGGCTGCCGAATCCCCAGGCCCCCCGGAGGAGCACCCGGACACCGAGCCCGACCACCTGCTCCAGCCGCCAGTCGGGTTCCCGACCGGAGGCCGCATAGAGCCGCTCCTCCACCACCTCCACCAGGCGGGCGTCGGCGTAGGCGGCGCCGCGGCCGAGGGCTAGGTCAACGGCGTCCTGGGCCAGCGCCCGGGCTTCGCCTTCGGAATGCG
>JAJYWM010000283.1 GCA_021791455.1 bacterium
GGACTGACCGGACTCTTCCTGCTGGCAGCGCTGGGGACCGCCATCGGCCAGTGGATCGCCAACTCCGGCCCCATCGTGGTCTTCAACGGTGCCTACGCCAACGACCGCTTCGCCCTCTTCGCCGACTTCGTGGTGCTGATCACCGCCCTCGCCGTGGTGGTGCTCAGCCCCGGCTACCTGCGGCGCCGGGGGCTGGCGGAGGGCGAGTACTACATCCTGCTCCTGGCCTCGGTGGCCGGCATGCTGGTGCTGGACGGGGCACTCAACCTGATCGTCATCTTCCTCGGCATCGAGCTGCTCTCCATCCCGCTTTACGTACTCGCCGGCTTCGCCCGGGACGACCAGCACAGCCAGGAAGGGGCGATGAAGTACCTCCTGCTGGGGGGGTTCGCCTCTGGCTTCCTCCTCTATGGGATGGCACTGCTGTACGGGGAGACTGGGCACACCTCCCTCACCGCCATCCACGCCTTCCTCCTTCGTGATGCAACCGCCGGGCAGATCGACCCCATGGTTCTGGCGGCGGTGGGCCTCCTGGCGGTGGGTCTGGCCTTCAAGGTGTCGGCGGCGCCGTTCCACTGGTGGACCCCCGACGTCTACCAGGGCTCTCCGGCGGTGGTGACAACCTTCATGTCGGTCGCCACCAAGGTGGCGGCCTTCGCGGTCTTCCTGCGCCTCTTCTCCGCCACCCTCGCCCCCTACCGGGCCGAGTGGACGGTGCCCATCGCGGTGGTGGCGATCATCTCCATGATCTACGGCAACGTGGTGGCGGTGGCCCAGACCTCGATCAAGCGCCTTCTGGCGTACTCCGGTATCGCTCAGGCCGGCTACATCATGATCGGGGTGGCGCTGGGCCGTCCCGACGGCACCCAGGCGTCGCTCTACTACCTGGCCGCCTACGCCTTCATGAACACCGGAGCCTTCGCCGTCGTCACCATCCTCAGCCGGAGGGGCGAGGACTGCGATCGCTACTCCGAACTGGCGGGGCTGGGGCGGCGGGAGCCGGTGCTGGCGGGGCTGATGTCCCTGTTCATGCTGTCGCTGGCGGGATTCCCCCTCACCGTGGGCTTCTTCGGAAAGTTCTTCCTGTTCTCGGCCGCCATCCACGATGGGCAGCTTGCCCTCGCCATATGGGGCATCCTGACCTCCGCCGTCTCCCTGTTCTACTACCTCAGAGTAATCCTCAAGATGTACGCGCCCGCTGCCGACGTGGGAGCGGTCGAGGAGTTCGAAGTGGCCTCGGTGTCGCCCGAGGGCACGGCCATGGCAGCACCCACCGCCGTGGGCCCCGCGGTGCTGGTCGTGGCGCTGGCCGGGGCCGGCACCATCGTGCTGGGGGTCTTCCCCGCCGTGATCTACACCCTCCTCCAGGGCATCTCGGTCGTCCACGGCTGAGGGCAGGTGGGTGAGTGACCCGGGAGGGCCGGCCTCCCCCGACCCCGGCCGCCCGGTTCATCTCCGTGGTCTCGTGAGCCTGGTCATCCCCGCCCACAACGAGGAGCCCAACATGGCCCGCGTGGTGGGCGGGGCAGTCACCGCGCTGCGCGAGGTGGCCGACAGCTTCGAGGTGGTGCTGGTGGACGACGGCAGCATCGACCGGACCGTGGACGAGGCCCGCCGGGCCATGGGCGCCAGTGCCGACCGGCTGCGCGTCGTGAGGCACGAGCGCAAGTCAGGGTACGGGGTGACGGTAGCCGACGGCCTGCGCGCGGCACGCGGCGACTGGGTGGCCTTCATGGACGGCGACGGCCAGTTCGACCCGGCCGACATCTCCCGTCTGGCGGCCAAGGCGGCGGGCGCCGACCTGGTGGCGGGATTCCGGATGCGGCGCGCCGACCCCTGGCACCGCTCGGTGGTGAGCCACACCTTCAACGTCTTCGTGCGGGTGCTCTATGGCGTGCGCTATCGGGATGTGGATTGCGGCTTCAAGCTGTTGCGGCGCGAAGTCCTGACGGTCGCCCACCCCATCCTGGCCCGCTCGGCGCTCCTCAACACCGAGATCTACTTCAAAGCCAGACGGGCGGGGCTGAGGGTGACCCAGGTCGGCCTCACCCACCACCCGCGGATCGCCGGCGTGAGGTCGGGAGGGCGGCTGGTCCCCATCCTCAGGGCGGTCCAGGAACTGGTCAAGCTGCGCTGGCGGTTGGCCCGGACCTGGGCGCCGCCGCCTAGGCCGCTCTCAGGAAGCTCTCCAGAGTGAGCTTGAGCCCCTCCTCCAGGGGGACCTGCGGCGCCCAGTTCAGACGAGCTCGGGCTCGCGCCGGGTCGAGGTAGCTAGCGGGGACCTCACCGGGCCTCGCCGCTACGAACTCCGGGTCGGCGGGGAGGCCGGCCAGAGCCGTGAGCGTCCGGGCGACCGTGATGATCGAGGTGGGTATCCCGGTGCCGATGTTGATCGGGCCCTGCGTGGTTGAGTCCAGAGCCAGCAGGTTGGCCCGGGCCACGTCGCCCACGTACACGAAGTCGCGGGTCTGCTCACCGGTCCCGGTCACCCGCGCGGGCTCGCCCTGGAGCAGGCGGCGGCAGCTGATCGCCACCATGCCCGCCTCCCCCGTGCCGTCCTGGTGCGGTCCGTAGACGTTGCCGTAGCGCAGAGCAGCGTATGAGAGCTTGAAGGTCCGCTGGAACATCCCGAGGTATCCCTCTCCGGCCAGCTTGGCGGCGCCGTACGGGGCCAGGGGACGGGCGGGAGAGGTCTCCCTGGTAGGGAGCCGCCGGGCGCGTCCGTATATGGCGCCTCCCGAAGAGGCGAATACGAACCGGGGCCGTCCGGCGTCCACGACCGCCCGCAGCAGTGCGAGCGTGGCCACGACGTTGTTCAGGGCGTCCGCGGCCGGATCGCGCAGCGACCGGCTCACCCCGCCCTGGGCCGCCAGGTGGAGGACCGCCGTGGGCTGGAAGCGGGCCAGGGCCTGAATTGCCGCTGGAGTGGAGAGCTCCGCCTCCACCCTGTCGGCCTCCGGGGGAATCTCAACTCCGCAGGCGTGGCGAAGGTCATCGAGAACCAGCACGCGCGCCCCCTCCGCGAGCAGGAGGGCCACGGTATGGGTTCCGATGAACCCGGCCCCTCCGGTGACCACTACCCGGGGCACCCGATTGGAGATGGTCATCGGGGCATGGTAACTGAGCGCCTCCGGGTCGCCCCAACTCACCACGTTCATGCTGGGTGGGAGAATCTCTCGGACGGGCAGGGGCCCCAGGCACGACGAGATCGCAAGCAGAGGAGACTTGAGCAAAATCGCACGTCGCTTCGGCATGTTCGGAGCCGGCAGCGAGGCAGGGCAGCGGCGTTGGTTGCTGGCCGCGCTGGTGCTGTTCCTGCTGCTGCGAATCCCATCCTGGTTCGAGCCCCACTGGTACACGGACGAGGCGGGGTACGCCAACACTGCCTACCTCGCAGCCCACGGCCGGGTCCTCTACCTCACC
>JAJYWM010000059.1 GCA_021791455.1 bacterium
AGTTGCTCGCTCCGGTGCCTATGTCCACCGTGTGCTTCCGGCACCACCCCCCGGGCCTGAGCTCCGAGGAAGAGCTGGAAGAGCACAACCGGCAGCTGATGAGCCGGGTCAACCAGCGCGGCCGGGTGTTCATCTCGCACGCGGTGCTGCGTGGGCAGTTTGCCCTGAGAGCCACCATCGGCGGCCTGCGGACCACGCCCGAGGACGTGGCGGTGCTGTGGGAGGAGCTTCGGGCCGCGGCCACCTGAGAGGCGGTGGCGCACCTCCCGGGCCGGGAGGCGGCGGCGCTCAGGCCTGAAAGAGCCCGTCGAGTTGCCGGTACCGCGCCCGGCGACGTGCGGGGTCGAAGCCCCTCTCGGTAAGCTGGCGCAGGCGCAGTTCCAGGCGAGGCCGAAGGATTGCCGCGGTAGCGTCCCAATCGGTGTGCGCCCCCCCCTCGGGCTCGGGGACGATCTCATCAGCGATGCCCCACTCGAGCAGGTTGGCCGCCTCCAGGCGCAGCGCGGCGGCGGCATGCTGCTTCTGGCTGGCATCGCGAAAGAGGATGGCGGCGGCGGCTTCGGGGGACGCCACGGACAGGAACGCGTGCTCCAGCACCAGCACCGAATCCGCCAGCAGGGTGGCCAGGGCCCCCCCGCTGCCACCCTCACCGATCACCACCGCCAGGTAGGGAGTCGGCAGGGCGAGCTGCGCCTCCAGGGTCTGGGCGATTGCCCAAGCCTGCCCCCTCTCCTCGGCGGCCACTCCCGGGTAGGCCCCCGGGGTGTCGATGAAACTGACCACCGGCAGCTGGAGTCGCCCCGCCAGGGTGAAGAGCCGCTGAGCCTTCCGATATCCCTCTGGGTGCGCCATCCCGAAGTTGCGCCTTCCGCGCTCCTCCAGGGTCCTTCCCTTCTGGTTCGCGACCACGGCGAGTCGCTGACCTCCGAGCCGGGCCAGCCCGATGACCATGGCGGCGTCATCGCCACCCTGCCGGTCTCCGTGCAGTTCGATGAAGTCATCGAGGCAGCGCTGGATCAGGTCCAAGGCGTAGGGCCGCTCAGGGTGGCGCGACATCTCGACGTGCGCCCACGCCGCCGCTGCCTGGCCGGCCTCGACCTCCCCCTTGGGTTCCACGGGGGTCATGCCAGGATCCGGTCGCTCTCCCGGTTGGGCACCGCCAGCACAGCGAGAATCTGGCCCAGGGTTGCCTTGAGCTCGCGACGGTCCACCACCCGGTCGATGAGCCCGCGTGCGTGGTGGAACTCGGAGGTCTGGAAGCCGGCGGGCAGCTGCTCGTAGGTCGCCTGGGTGATCACCCGGGCGCCGGTGAACCCGATCATGGCCTTGGGCTCGGCCAGGATCACGTCACCGAGGGCGGCGAAGCTGGCGATGCTGCCCCCCATCGTCGGGTCGACCAGAATCGAGATGAACGGCAGGTGAGCCTCGGCCAGCTGGTGCAAAGCGGAGACGCTCTTGGCCATCTGCATCAGCGAGAACACCCCCTCCTGCATGCGTGCGCCACCGGAAGAGGTCACGCACACGAAGGGGATGCGCTCCTCCGCGCTGTGCTCGATCGCGCGAGCCAGCCGCTCTCCGACCGCGGTCGAGAGGCTGCCTCCGAGAAAGCCGAAGTCGAAGGCGGCGACGCCGGCACGATGCCCCTCGATGGTGCCGGAGCCGGTGAGCAACGCGTCGGGTAGCTGCTGGCGGAGCCGTGCCTCGTCGAGCCTGTCGGTGTAAGCCCGGGTGTCGAAGAAGCCGAGCCGGTCGGTCCCGGCGAGATTGGCGTCCCACTCCTGGAAGCTCCCCTTGTCCACCAGCTGGCGGATCCTCTCGTGGGCGCCGATCCGGGCGTGGTGCGAGCACCCGGGGCACACATAGAGGCTCCCGGCCACCTGGGCAGCCGGATAGGTCGCGTGGCAGGCGGAGCAGGTGAAGGCTCCGGGGTCGTTGCTGGTCTGGGCTCGGGTGTAGCCCGGGCTTATCGCCATCGGCGTCCTCCCTCAGAAACTTCCGGCTCGGGCGCACAGCCGGTACCTGGGGCGCCAGCCGCCACAGGCCTCACGTGAACAGAGTCCCGAGCCGCCAGAAAGGTTACGCCACGGCTCCGCCCGGGCTCGAGTGCGTAACCTTGGAGCCACTGTGAACCTTGAGGACTCCGTGGGGCCAGTTTGGCGAGCCGCCTCGACTCCCGGCGGCCCCGGGGGCGGATGCCGGGTCATGGGCCTGGGCAGTGCCCTCCCCGAGACCCTGGTCACCAACGCGGACCTCGAGCGGTTCCTGGACACCTCCGACGAGTGGATCGTGAGCCGCACCGGGATCCGAGAGCGGCGGGTCGCCAGTCCCGAGGAGGGTCTGCTGGAGCTCGCCGCGCGCAGTGCCAGGGCGTGCCTGGCCGCGGCCGGGGTCGGTGCCGGCGAGGTGGACACCATCATCTGCTCCAGCAGCTCCCCCGATGAGACGTTCCCATCTCTGGCCTGCAGGCTGCAAGCGGCGCTCGGCACCCCCCTGGGTCCCGCCTTCGACATCCAGGCGGCCTGCTCCGGGGCGGTCTACGGCCTCGCCATGGCCCAGGCGCTGATCCAGAGCGGGATGAGCCGACGGGTCCTGGTCGTGTCGGCTGAGATCTTCTCCCGCTTGGTGGACTGGTCGGACCGCTCGACCGCGGTCCTCTTCGGCGATGGGGCCGGGGCGTTCCTGGTCGGTGGCGCCGACGCCGCCGGTAGCGAGATCGTCGCCATAGAGCTCGGCGCCGACGGGGGCGGTGCGACGGCTCTGGGGACCAAGCCGGCTCCCCTCGAGCCCCCGGCGCTGCCCGGGATGCCCGAGTACACCGCGTCCCAGCGGTCCATGGGCCGGGTCATCACGATGAACGGCCGGGAGGTGTTCCGCTTCAGCACCAAGATCCTCGAGCAGGTGGTCGAGCGACTCGCGCGTTCGGTGGGGCTCACCCCTGCTGACATCAGCCTGGTGGTGCCGCACCAGGCCAATTCCCGCATTCTGGCGACCGCCGCCGGCCGGCTGGACTACCCCATCGAGCGGTTCGTCTCCAACGTCGACCGCACCGGCAACACCTCCTCAGCCTCCATCCCCCTGGCGCTGGCGGAGGGCGCGGCCGCGGGGCAATGCCACGACGGCGACCTGATCTGTTTGGTGGCCTTCGGCGCCGGGCTGACCTGGGGAGGGCTGCTGCTCCGGTGGGGTTCCACCGGGGTCGTCGTGGACGATCCGCGGGCTCGCCCATGAGCGGGTGGAACGACGGGGCTGGCGGTAACCGGGGCCGCTCGCGCAGGCCGACAGGCGGGATGAACGGTTGAGCCGGCCAGGACCGCGGCGGGTGGTCGTCACCGGCCTAGGAGTGGTCACGCCCCTCGGGGTCGGGGTCGCCGCCAGCTGGGACGCCCTTTGCGCGGGACGCAATGGGATC
>JAJYWM010000139.1 GCA_021791455.1 bacterium
GCGTGGCGCTGATCCCACAACGCCAAGGACCGCCTCGGTATGACGAGCCGGGCGCCCTCGGGATCACCAGAGAGGTGTCCGTGTGCAATGCCTGCGATACCGTGAGCGAACAGTCCCCCGGCCCATGCACCAACTGCGACGCACCAGAGACAACCCTTCGTTCCATGCAGGTAGCCTCCCCCGCAGGCTTCCGCGCGAATTGGAAGGAGCGCGCGCCCGCCTACGAAGGCTTAGTCGAGAGACAGTCCTCTGCAGCTAGAGCGAGGATTCAATCCCGACGACCGGGCGATCTCACGCCGTTTCGGGTGTTGGGCTTCTCGGTGCAGGCCGGGTCCGCACGGCTCTACTACCTCAATGAGAATGGCCATCGCGGCTTTACTTTCAACCGCGATCCGTCGGGCCGGGGCCTGGTTGTCACGTCTCCTCTGAACTCGGGCGAGCGACCCGCCCAGGCCAGCGACGCCCGCGCGGTCTCGTTGGGGGCCGCGGTCATGAGTGACGTGCTTCTGATCGGCCCATCCTGGCCCCAGCCACCGGGATGGTCCCATTTCATGCCCGTCACCACGCCCCTGGATCGCTTGCTTGCAACCGCTCGTCGGGCCGGGTGGCTGTCTCTGGCATATATGCTTCGCAACGCTGCAGCAATACTGTTCGACGTCACCCGAGATGAAATCGAGACGGGCGTCCATCTGCGCCGCCACGAATCGGGCCAGCTGTTCCCCGAAGTATTCTTAGCGGACACGCTTGCCAACGGCGCCGGCTACATGAATCAGTTCCAGGACCCAGCCGTCTTTGCGGCGCTGCTGGAGTCGGCCCGAAGGTTAATTCTGGACTGGGACCAGGTCGAGGACCACAACTGCGATACGTCGTGTCACCGCTGCCTGCGGGACTACAGCAATGCCCCCCTGCACCCAGTGCTCGACTGGCGCCTTGGCGCCGACCTGATGTCTTTGCTCACCGAAGGCCACATCACAAGAGACCGATGGAGAGCGACTCGAGAGCGAGCCGCCGCCGCTGCCGTGGCGAGCTTTCCTGACTGGTTGGGCTGGGAGTGGGGGTCCGAGGGCCAAGTAGTCCACACTGTCCGAGGCGACTTGGCAGTAGTTCACCCGGCGGACGACACCGCCCGCCCATTGGCAATCCACAAGGTGGATTTTTTCAATTTGTACCGGCGGCCTGGCTTCATTTACCTACACGCTCTATGAGTGCCATGGACTGCCTCCGTGGCCCCGCCACTCTCGCAGAAGTGCCGCCGGTCAGAGACCAACAGCTTCCCGTACCCCGCTCCCTGGCGGCTGGAATCGGGCCATCCTAAGCCCCGGTGGTGATCACCCCCATGCGCGGCCGAGCCGTCGCAATCTTCTTGGCGATCTCCGCTACCTGAGCTAGGATGTTGTCGGAAGTGCTATCCAGGTTGAGGGCGTGGGCCGAGATACGAACTCGGGCGTGCCGAACCTGCCAACTATTCGTTTCGGCGTTGCCTGCGGCGTAGACTAGGTGGACATCTGGCAAGCCGTAGGCGATGCCGTAGGCCAGAGCCTGGTAGAGGTCCGCCTGTGGAAACCCCGCTGGTGTCTCAGCCTTGTACTTGGCATCGATCACTCCGACGGTCCGCCCACCTATTCGCCAGACCAGATCGGGGCGGATGGCGATCAACGCCTCCTCGTCCAGACTGAACCTATCCTGGGCCCGGCAACGGCCAGCCACCTTCTCCAGGGCCGCTCCCAGGGTCGCGGTGACGAAGTTCTCGAACACCTGGTACAGGTCAATTAAGAATCCGTCGAGGCGGACTGAACCCGCCTCTTGCTCAAGCGCCATCCCCGACCATACGATCTCAGCCAGGGCAAGGGCATCGTGGTACCGCGAGTTCAGCCTGGTCGGCTGCCAGGACGGAAGCGGAGTCCCCGGGACCAAATCACTCACCTCGGCCAGAAGAGCGCGCAGTTTGCGCAATCGGGCCTGTGTCCCACGATCAACCCCCGGAAGACGAAGCAACGTCGTTGCCGCAGACCTAAGTATCTGGTTCTCCGCTACGTCCACCAGGTAGTCGTCGTACCGGACCAAGAGCGGCACGGCCAGCCCAAAACGTTGGCGGCGCTGGTCGTCGCTTCGTAACCGCCCCCGTAGCACTGTCTCGCTGCTCTCGATCTCCCGATAGCCCTGGATGGGACCCGACACCAGCGCTCTCTCCGCCAGGACGCAGAAGGCCTCAGCTAGGGCCGCTACTAGCTCGGAGGTCTCGGCTAATTCGATGGGGCCATCCGCCACAAAGACGGGTCGGCGGGACCAGCCAATCAGCCACAGCAGCTTGGCGATTGAAATCTTGGGCTTGACCCATACCGTCGTCGACCCAATCCGGACCACTCCAACCTTTCTGGCTGCTCGCAACTCCCAACGACCACCACCCAGGGGAGTGGCGGCGACCACGCCGCCTCGGACAAGGCGCTCAACACCTGCCTGGTCCATGTCGCTGACCATCGGAGGACCGCCCTCGACGAGGCGCAGATCAGTCACTAAGCTCCGGACGACGGTGGGGGAGGTAGTGCGGAGCCTGGGTCCGCGGTACCATCTGGCGGCCCGGCCAAATCCTCTACAGACGTAGATGCCTTGTGCGCGCCCAAGCTCATTGCCCTCAGCAGAGAGTCGAGCGCGAAGCGGGGACCTTCACTCTCCCAGCGCCCATAGAAGTGCTCTTGTAGCAGGGGCTCGAGATCGGCACTCCAAATCCGCTCCAGCCGCTCGTGGGAGAAGGCATCCGAGGCAGTACTCCTCATGAAGTACGACGGTCCAATCTGGAAGTCGGGGTCGTCAATGCGACGGTTGAGTTCCTCCAGGAGATCCGCTGCCAACGAGGCGAGTCCGTGGCGAGTAGACCAGTTCCGCAGCAGAGAGCGAGTCGGTTCTGCGCTGGGATCCAGCGCCACGAAGGCGAAGCGTCGGCGGATAGCCGAGTCGACCAGGGCGACCGACCGATCTGCGGTGTTCATGGTGCCGATCAGATAGATGTTAGGAGGCAGGCTGAAGGGATCGTCGCCCGCCGAGTACATGAGTTCAACTGCCTCATCGCGGTACTCGAGGAGGAAGTAGAGCTCGCCGAAAACCTTGGCCAGATTCGCCCTATTGATCTCGTCAATGATGAGGATGAAGGCTTGCTCGCGATGCTCGACTGCCCGGCTGACCAGTCGACGTAGGGGACCAGCCCGGAGCTCGAATCCGATACTCCCTCCCTCCCCTCCATTGGGTCGAAAGCCTTCGAAGAAGTCCTCGTACGTGTAAGCCGGGTGGAACTGGACTAGGCTTACCTGCTCCGGGCCAACCAAGTCCGCGGCCAGCTTGCGAGCGAGAAAGGTCTTACCCGTGCCCGGCGGCCCGTAGAGGACGATCTGGCGCCGCTCGTCGAGGAGGTCCCTGACCCGCTTGACCCATTGGGCCTCCAGCAACAGCTCGTCAGCTAGTGCGTCCGATGGCTCCGGAAGCTGATGGTGGACCTCAGTACTGGGAGTTGCCTCCGAAGGCGGAGTCTTGGTCAGATCGTCGATCAGATCAAGTTCGGAAGTAAGGTCGACCACGGTCGCACCGGACGCCAGCTTGGCCGGGAGCGGAGCTGGCAGATCAGCAAAGTCGATCGGGTTGTCCGCATTGCGCCACAGGACCACCCGGCGCAGGTTGCTCCGTCTTTCCGCGGACTCGTGCCACTCCCAATCTCCGTTGAGGTCACCCACGTAGACCCACTGATCGCTGGTCGTAAGCACAAGATCACCGGCGGACATCTTGGTGACGAAGGCCAGGACCTCGTCGACTTTGGACTTCAGTTCCTGATGCTTCAGGTGGCCGTAAGCCTGGCGGGTGGCCTCAGCCACTTCAGCAGGCGTCGCCCCCCGGGCCACCCCTGGCAGCTGGGAAGCCGCAATGCTCACCCAGCCCTCTTCGAGCCATTCGTGAACCATGTTGGCGCCCCGCACTGACGATCCGCGCACCAACCACGCCCGTCGCTGCAGCTTCTTTTGGGCCTGACTCCACTTGTTGAACAACCGCAGCGACTCGCTTTGGAGGGCCATAGGGTCTGTGAACTGCTGAACCGCTGCCCTTCCGTGCTCGGTAATCTCCCAGACCCCCCGCCCATCCTTCGTGATCCAGCCAGCCTTCACAAAATTGGTCGTCTGCCAGAGAAGGTCGTTGAGCCAGCGGGCAGTCCCGTCACTGACCTTTTCGAGATCTTCCCCCTCGGGCGGGTGCTTGCGCGCGACATGCTCCATAATGTCGTCCTTTTTAGTCGGGGTGCCGGCCGCGGCCAGGAACTCGAGGACTTCACGCAGACGACTCGCGTTGCGTTCGTAGACGGTGCTCATCGGCGCTCCTCGTGGCGCATGGCATGCCCGGGTTGCGGGTCCAAGCTGGAAACGAAGGCCGTGCCAGACTCGGTGGCGGCGGCGATCCGGTCGTAGGCATCAAGCACCCGTTCCGCTAGGCCGGGGTCGTTGCGGTTGGCGACCGGGAAGGTCGACAGGACGTACTCCGCGTCCTCCCGTCCGATTCCATAGAGACGGAAGAACGCGGCGTCCAACTCAGCCCTTAGAACCGCCCGTCGGGCTGGGTCCCAGACGAAGGGTGGCCCCTGATCGCCCAGATCGCGAGCCAAAGGCGCAATATCCCAGGCTGTGTAGACCAGCTCTAGTGCACGCCTTTCGATCCAGGCGCGGAAGGTGCCCGCAGCTGCCCACCGGCATGCCTTCTCGAAGGTCTCTGGCGCCAGCGCGGGGAGTTGCTCCACGTAGTTGAACGTCATGTTAGTTCCACCCAACTTCTGCCTCGTGACGTAATCAAAGGGAAGCGACGAGAACGTGGCCATCAATAGCCCCGACAATGTACGTGGCAGGAGGATCGGAATACTGTGGCCAGCGCCCGCCATAGGGAAGGCGCCGACGATCATCGTCCGCTCGTTCGTCGTGTTGGTGATATTCCGAAAGCCCAGCAGCCAACGATGTTGCCAGCGTTCCCCCACCCTATCACCCACCTCCGTTGCCGCCACCCAATACCGCGGCATGACCGCGAACTCGGGGTCTGCGTGCTCGGCATCGGTCACATCGCGCACATCCCCGGCTTCGGTGTAGGTGGCCCAGCGGTGATCGTAGTGGTGGACCATCTTGGCCTCGTACAAGGGCAGCATCTTCTCCGAGGCCCGGTGGAAGACGTTGCCCTCCAGAGTCCAACCCTCCGCTTCTAGATCACAGCGGGTGTGAAATAGCCCCGAGTCGTTGGACATGTGGAACATTGTCATGAAGGACAGGCCCCAGGGGTTACTGTCGGGATCGCCGCGGCGGATCAGGATTGGATGGCGCCGATATATGCCCAGGGTTATCTCCGCGTCCCGCCGGGATCGGAACACGGGGCAGGTGCCCGTGTTCGGGTTGAGCAGGGCGATCTCCTCAGGGGTGAGCCGAAACCGTGCCCCCTCCCGCTTTAGGTCGTCCGGGTGGTGAGCAAAGAAGGCGAAGTCCGCTCGGTCGGTGGGAACGCTCCGGCCGGCCAGTGTGAGGAGGCAGAACTTGAAACTCCGGTGGACTCCCTCAAAGAGAGGTGCAGAGTTCTCGAAGTCGTATAGGGACACCAGCGCTCGTGTCGTGACCAGGTCGTTGAAGAGGTACTGGGTGGTCGCATCGGTCGCTATCCCGGTCGGCAGGATCACCCCCAGGCGCCCGGTTGCGCCAAGCAGCGCCCGGTCAGTCTCGGCGAAGACGGCATAGGTGTTCACATCCCCGCGACCGGCCAGGGGGTAGCGGCCACTATTGCGGATGAAGTGGCTCTCACCCTCTGCCTGCCGGCGCGCAGCCAAGAACTCCGCGTACAGGTCCGGGTGGGTTTCGGCCAGACTGCTGATGAGCTTCTTCCGGGCAGCCGAATTCTGGGCCCGGGCGATTGCCGGCACGCGGGAGGCGAACCATTCCTGCTCCTGGAGCTTCACCCGCTCCCACGGTGGGTTGCCAACGACACAGTCGAAGCCGCCCGCCCATCCAGTGGCTGAAGCGATCTCCGCCTCCTTGCCGTCTGGGCTGGTGAAGATCTGGGGGAACTCAATATGCCAGTGAAACCACCGGTACCGGGCCGAAGTAGCCTCCACCGCATCGACCAGCTCCGGCGATGCCTTGCCGCCGGAGAGGTCAGCCAACACCGCCTGGGTTAGCTCAGCGCTCCCGGGCTTCTTCGCAAGCACAAAGGCCGAGCACCAAGCGTCGGCGACCATTCTGGCCTGGCGGAGCTCGGGCGAAGCCTCTATCTGACCCAGACGCTGGGCGGCGACATGGACGTCGGCCAGGCTGGCAGGCACCAGCCGGTCAACCGCCGATACCTCCGCTGCGAGACCGGCAGTCCCCGCCCGGACGGAACCCATGCCGCTGAATCTGGCCTGGCCGCCGCGCTCCGCCTTGTTCATTTTCTTGAGCGCAGCTGCAGTCCTCTTGTCATCGCCCTCGATGGGGTTGAACGCCTCGTCGGGCAGTCCGGCCGCGAGTTGCGCAGGGGTCGCTCCAAGGAGCGCATTGCCCACCTTGATGTGGGCGTCGAGAAGGCTGAGGGGTCGCCCCGCCTGCATCCCTTCAAGCCAGAGGCTTACCTTGGTCAGCTCCGTCGCCATGGGGTTGAGATCCACGCCGTAGAGACACCGGGAGACTACATCGTGGATTGCCTGATGGACTTCATCGAGGCTGGGCTCCGCCCCGTCGGCACGAAGGACTGCCAACCGCCCAGCTATTCGGCGCCCGGCAGCGACCAAGAAGTGCCCGCTTCCGCACGCCGGATCGCATACTCTCAGCGACAGCAGGGCCGTCTCCGGGTCGGCCTGGTGCTCGGCCCGGTCAAGCAGCGGGTCGAGCGCGCTGTCGAGGAGACACGCGATCAAAGATGAAGGAGTGTAATAGGCGCCACTCTTCTTCCTGTCATTCCCGGAAACCAACTCGAGCCGGAAGCTTCGGCTGGCGATATCGTAGTGGGGCACATATTCGAGCAGACTCTCGTAGATGCCTCCCAACTCCTCGGCGCCGAGGTGGCGGTAGTCGACCACTCGGCGCGGGCCACCAGGGACCGGTCTAGTCACACAAAGGTGCCACACAGCGGCCAGCAGCGCCCGGTTGCTGAGAGCCAGGTCCGGATCAAGATCAATAGGGCCAGGGTCGAAGATCCCGCCCAGACCCGCGAGGGCCAAGGACTCACAGCCCGCCTCCTGTCCGAGCGCGTCCAGGATGAGCTTCAATGCCTGCCAGAGGTCGCTGTGCCCATCGCCGGCCCGACGCTGAGCGAGCCGTCGAAGGCGGGCGGTCGAGAACCAACGCTGGTAGCGCTCGCGGGCGGTGGCGGTCGCCCGGGGATCGAGCAAGAGGCCACGATCTTCCGCGACGAAGCAGAAGAGCAGCCGGTAGATCAGGCGTAGAAGCCCGCGGTGAAAGTCCGCAACCACGAGCTGTCCTGTCTCCAGCTGTGCGCGCAACCTCCCGTTGGCGGGGTGGGCGATCAGCCCAGTCCCCAGAGCCTCGATGGCATCATGGACCCCGAGGCGAAGTGCTCCCAGCGCTCTGGTTCCAGTCTCCACCGCATGATCGCGCCAGCGCTCCAACCAACATGAGGCCATTCCTACCTCAGGGTCAGTAGGTTCGAAGCGGCTCTGGTGGCACAGCAGGTAGAGAGCTACGAAGTCGGAGAACAACTCTCCATCGAAAATGGCCACCAGATCGAACTCGACGTACGCCGGCCCGACCAGGCTTGATGAATCCCGGAGAAGTCGCAGCCTGGACCCGTTGGCAAGCACGCCCCACAAGTAGTCAGAAGAGCGGTTGAGCAGGTCCTGGAGCATTGCTTGGGGGGCCCGATCCGCGGCCCCGGCCAGCCGCGGGGTGCGCTTGCCATCAAGGGACACCCCCCACCCCAACAGATGTACGGGCAGACGCCCGTCAGCGATGTGGCTGACCGGCCAGCGGCGCCCATCAGCATCCAGGCCCCCCGGCGGAGTTGGGGGGACTCTGCCGAATCCCAGCTCCCTCAGCAGAACCAACAGCCATCGTTCCCGAGTTACGCTGGTCGGGGGGTCGTCTGGCCTGCCCCTGGCGAGAACCTCGCGGTAGGCACCCCAGGCGCCGCGGAGGGTAGCCCAGGCTCGGTTGGCAGCCTCCCTTGGGGTAACGCCGAGCTCGAGGTGGTAGTCCCCAGCCCCGAGGCCAGGCAGCTCCGACCCGGTGATGACCGTCGCTATGAGATCAGCCGGCAGAACTCCACCAACGCTTCGAAAGGATCCAAGAGACCGGGTATCGAAGCTTGCTTCAGCCAGGGCCGTCATCGGAGCACCGTGGGCAGGAACAAGTACGTGCCGAGAATGTCGACTGGCTTCTGTGCGTTCACCATCAGCCCTCTTCGACTGGCGCCAGCGCCGGCGCGCACTCGACGGTGGGCATCCAGCAGGTTGCCGGCCAAGTTGTCCGCCAGCTGGTCGAGGTGCGCCACAAGTGCTGGTGCTCCCTTAGCGAAATCGTCCATCAGGTCCCGGGCGTGGTCCGGGTCGACGTTGGCATCGGGCACCACGGCCAGAAGTGCCTGGACCGCCTCCGGCTCCAGCCAGAGTGGGGCGTCAGGGCGGCCGGCAAAGGCCGCGAACCGCGCCTCCTCACAGACCTGCTGGTGTATTCCCTCAGAGCCTGGAAGGTCCAGTTGGAAGCGGTAACGCAGCAGCAGCAGGGTCGTCAGCCGGGTAACTGCTGCGGTGCGGACCGTCCCGGCGCGGGCCGCCACGCGGTACCCAAGTTGAGGATCAAGAGCAGTGTCGAGCACATACCGCCCGATTGCCTCCACCACTGGATCCGTCCGGGACAGCACCACGTGGTCCCTGGGGGCCGGAATGTCCCGGTGCAGGATCATCGGGCTGGCAAGATTCGAAGGCAGAGAGTCGGCCAGACCGGATGGGAGGGCGCTGATGTCAACTTGCCAAGCTGCCGGTTTGGCGGCTGGGGTGACGGAAGCGCCAAGAGCCCTCAGCGGAGCTATGACTAAGTCCTCTATCTCCGCGCGGGTACCGAGCCCACTCCGGGCCACTTCGGCTTCCCTCATCGCCTCCTCGGGATGGATGGCCTCCTGGGCGTACTTCGTGCGGGACGTGCGCTCCCGCTCAGCGGCTGACTCCCACTCATGGTGCAGTCGGTCCCGCTGGGTGTCCTCCCCCAGATCCAAGACCAGCTGCTGGCCTCTTCCGCGGCCACGGATCAGGCCCTCGATCAGAGCCTCGACGACACCCTCAGCCTCGTCGGGCACCGGAACGGACACTCCGGTCTTGTCGCGGATCGTCCTGGCCTTACGAATCAGCACATCAAGCACGATCTGGTCAATCCCGTTGTCCTGCCCATAGAGGGTTACCGCACGCACCACGTCTCGGCGCTGCCCGAAGCGGTCCACGCGTCCTTCGCGCTGTTCATGGCGGGTCGGATTCCAGGCCAGGTCATAGTGGACTACTGCCTGGAAGCTCTCCTGCAGGTTGACCCCCTCTGACAGGCAGTCGGTAGCCACCAGGACTCGCCGGCCCGGCGTGGCAGCAAGCTCGGCGATCCTCTCCTCCCGGAGCTCGGGCGGAAGTTCCCCAGTCACGTACATGACGTTTGCGGTCCCGCGGAGGGCAGCCTGTAGGTGTTCGGCGACGTACTTGGCGGTATCGATGAATCGGCAGAACACGATCGGGTCGTAGCCATCACCCAACAGCCCCTTGACCTCGGTGACCAGCAGCCCCAGCTTGCGATCTAGCCGAGGTCCCCGGAGGGCCTCGGCCTCGCGAGCCATTTGCAGTAGACGCCGGTGCTCTGCACTCCGCTCGGTACCGCCCGCCTGCAGGCCGGCGTACAGGTCGTCAGCGTAAGTGGGGATCTCTATCTCGGCCGTAGGGTCCGGGTCCCCAAGAGGGGTCCCGTCACCCACTGGATCCGCACCTGGGGTGGTGTCTATGCCTTCGAGGCTGTCGGTGTCCGCGGTGTCCAAAACAGCCGCCCGTCCCAGCTGGTCGGCCTCGGCGGCGCTGTTGGCGGACGCGGAGGAAGCCCTGGTTCTCAAGGTGGCCGCGGCTGCCTCCGGAGAAGAGGCCAGGGCGCGTAGGAGAGCCAGTACTGACCACCATCGGACCCGCTGCCGCACGCGAGCCTGAGGAAGAGCACCATCAGTCTCGGAGACCTGACCGCGAGCGTAGGTGAGCACCCGTTCGAAGAGTGCCATGTACTCAGGGGAAAGACTGTAGGGTGCCTCTTTGGTGAGGCGGTCGGAGGGGAACTCAGTGTCCTCGTGGATGTAGCGGCGGACATCGGCCCGACGCCGTTGCACGAAGTGGCGCGCCAGATGTTCTCGTCCCCGCACCTCCTCGAGGTCGAGCCGTGATAGCTCCGGATCTAACAGCCCCAACAGGTTGCGAAACCCCTGCTCCTTGCCCGAATGGGGGGTCGCCGTGACTAGGATCAGGTGGCGTTGAGCTGCAGGCTCCGCGATCTTGAGCATGAGCTCGTACCGTTGGGTACGCGGCGAGGTACCACCACCGCCCGCACCGTCGGCGACGCAGGTATGGGCCTCGTCCACGATCACCAACTCTGGGCAGTGGTTAATGAACTCCTGGCGACGGAGCGGCGACTTGATGAAGTCGGTCGATATGACGGTGAAGCGATAGCGAGAAAACACTGACTCATCGAGCATCAGACCCCGGGTGAGGCGCCCGACCGTAGATGGCAGCACAACTTCCGCGTCGATCGCAAACTTCTCGCGAAGCTCACGCTGCCACTGCTCGGCGAGGGCGGGGCTGCAGAGGACTGCCAAACGCTGGGCGTCGCCCTGGGCGATTAGCTCGGCCGCGATCAGTCCCGCCTCTATGGTCTTGCCGATACCGACGTCATCGGCAATGAGGATCCGCACCGGATCCTGGCGGAGCGCCAGCAAGAGTGGTACGTACTGATACGCGCGTGGCTCCACGGCCAGCTTGGCCAGCGATCGGAAGGGCCCGGCCGAGGACCGAAACCCCACCTGGAGCGCGGTCCGAAGCAAACGACCGCTGGTCGCATCGCCGAGATCTTCTGGCCCGGGAAGTGGAAACTGCGCCGGCGTAACCTTCTCGAGCGCCGGGAGCACCGCAGCCATGTCGTCGTCTGTGCCTCCCAGGGGCCGCAGGACCAAGAGTTCGTCGTCACTGTCGGGCAGTACGACCCATTCCCGTCCCCTCGCGCTCACCAGGCTGCCGGGAGCAAAGAAGCTCATCCCTCTCGCCCGGAGATGACTCCAAAGACCGCGGGGCGCCGACCGATCGCAGCCGGCCACTCTCCCTGGTCGTACCCCACCCGCACCACATCCCAGCCCCCATCCTGAAGGCGCCGGCTGGCATCTATGTCCTTCTCCGCCTGCGAGGGCGCTTGATGCCGGGGGCCATCGACGAATAGCGCAACTGGACCAGTCGGCAGATCGTAAACGAAGTCCGGGCGAGCTCGAGCGGTCTCCACGTAGACCTGGGCGCGGTCCGGCAGGCGCAGGCTGCGTTCGTCCAACCAGTCCAGGAAGGCGCGCTCCAGATCCGAATCGCAGGCAGCCTTGAGAGAGTCAAGGACCCGGGCGCGCGCTACCCCCCCCACCCCTGGGACAGTTGTCGACCCTGCCAGGGAGATGAGCAGAGCCTTGGCACGCTGGCGGTCGATAAGGCTGTGCTCCGCCTGGTTGGAAAACGACAGCAAGCAGTCGTAGCATCCGCGCTCGCAGCGCTCACGCGCTCCTTCCGCATGCCCAAGGTCAGCGCCGCTACTGGGATCGAAGTGGAGGAGTTCCAGCGCCGCTGTTGCCACCTTGGCCAACGCATCAGGCTCACTCACCAGCCGGCGAAGTACCCCCGCCCCACCTTCCCCGGCCTCGGTGAAGAGCATCCGACCCCTCTGCGCCGGGTCCGGCAGACTGGACGAGTCCAGCTCGGAGTCCTCCAGCTGGAAACACGCCTCGATACCTCGTTCGAGGGCGTAACGGACGCTGGTGGAAGCGACTTCGTCGAGAGTCGTGCTAAAGCGGGTGACCAGGATGTTGCGGGTATCCTCAACATAGGGAATGACTTTCTGCCGGGTCTTCGCGTCGTCCAGGGGCTCGAGATCGTCCGCATCGACAGTGGTGTCGGTGGCTTGCTTGTCGGAGAGCCAGCGCCCCTCGACGGGATCGAGCCAGAAGCCGCGGTCGTAGGGGTCCTTGCGCCGGCGCCTACCTACATTCGCCAAACGGATAGTCGCCGCATCCCCGTGTACCATCTCGGCGACCGGCCTTTCCCCACTAGCCATTGCCTCGGCATCGACCCGGCCAGATCGATCCCCGTGGCTAGAGAAGCGGTACGAGATCTCAATTTCAAAACCCGAGCGACGGCGCTCTTCCTCGTCACTGGAGATGCGTTCGCGCCGGCGGGTGTGCACTGTCTGCAGCCTCAGAAGGTTGCCGGTCTTGGTACCGAGCACCTCCCCGCAGCTCTCGCAGGTGTCGATTCCAACTCCCACTGGATGGTGGTAGCCACAGGCTTCGCAACGTCTAGCCTCCTCGGCCTGGATGCCTCCCCCGGTACCCGCCGCCAACGGCAGCTGCACCCGGACCACCTCATAGCGCGAGCCCTCGTGGTAGATCAGCGCTCCAGGGCCAAACTCGCGAATTGCTACAAATCTCGGGCGCTGCAGGTAGCCGCCATCGCGACCCCCTCGCGATTTGCCCGAACCAGGAATGTAAGCGGCTAGAGGTAAGCGTGGGAACGCATATCCGGGAAGGAACCCCTCCGATGCCAAATAGCGGTAGGAGTAGAAGTCGCTCTGAAGATTGCCCTTCTCGTCGTTGCCCAGCAGCCGCAGACGGTCCCGGGCCTCGCGCTCCCGGGCAGCCGCGATCTCCTGTTCCTTGCTGGAGGCCCCCGGGGCAACCGCTAGCTTGCCTTGCTCGCGGTACTCGGCGAGGGTAAGCCGGTACAGGTTCCGCCAGCGGTCCAGGGCCCGGTCAAGATTGAATGGTGCCCGATCCACGGTGTCGGCAACCCATCCCTCGTGCCACCAGCTGACCGGCCCTTCGAGAACGCCCCACGACTGACGAAGCTCGCCCAGGAGACGCTCGGCCCTAAATGTGGCACGTCGTTTGGCTCCCGGATCTTCGAGGGCCCGGCGTACCTCAGGAAGGAATTCCAGACTCGGAGCGTCACCGGCCATGTCCAGCACGTCAGGGAGCGAGGACTTCAGAGACTGGCCGGTCTCGGCGAGCCACACGGCCTGAACGTGCGAGCGGACCAATTCCTCATTGCCGAGGTCCAGCCTGGGCGGCGCCACCGCCCCTGAGACCATCTCCGCGCTATGCCGAAACCAGTAGTTGTCGTGGGCGTTGCCGCTGGAGCAGTAGGTTGTGACGAGTGCGGGCTGGCCCTGCCGTCCCGCCCGCCCCGAGCGCTGTGCATAGTTCGCGGGCGTGGGGGGGACATTGCGCATTGCCACGGCGTTCAGGCTGGCAATATCGACCCCCAACTCCATGGTCGGAGAGCAGAAGAGCAAAGGCAAGGTCCCGTCTCGGAAGCGCTCCTCCCGCTCCTCTCGGAGTTCAGATGGAACCTGGGCTGTGTGCTCGCGTGCATACAGACCAGCTAGAGCCAGGCCGCCCTGGCGGTAGAGATCTCTGAAGAAGGGATTCACGCGGGGCCTGGTTTCGGTGTCGTACGCCAATCTGATTGGATCTTCGGCTCCATGCACTCCATCACCGAGGGTCCAACGAACTGAGGACGCTTTCAGACGATAGCCGGGCCGCCCCGCCCTATCGGTAGCGACCTCCCTCAGGGTCCCCACACTGCTCAGAACCCGGAGAGCATCCGCTATGACCTGCTGCGCAGCATCGGTTGAGGCACCCGGGTCCATCAGCGTCCGGCGCACGTAACGGCCGAAGGCCCCGCGGCCAGACAAGTTGAGATCCGATCGCGCGGAACCCGGCATTCCGCCTCTGGCGAAGACCGTGCCGGCGACCTCCGGACGGTCCCCGTCGGAGATCAGCCAGGGCTCGCGAAGGTGCTGTCGAGACTCCCGTTGAAGCCTCTCGAAGCCGACCTCGGTCAGGCAGTCGACGTCCACAGCCAAGACCCTACGGAACTCGTCGGCGAGGATTCGGCAGATGTCCTCACGCACCTCGGGGCTGGCTCCCGCCAGGGCAGGGTGAGCCCCGCGCCAGACGGCCTCTTCCGCGGCGATCTCCGGTAGATCCACATAGCGCACCACGAGGAGCCCAACTTGCTCCATGTTGGGCATAGTGACGCGCCAACCACGCTTGAGGTCCGCGTAGAGCCGGTACTCGACGACTCCCCGCAGCGCGCGCTCCACCATTTCGAGTTGCGAGAACCTCGCACCAGGGTTCTCAGCGTAGTCGCCCAACCTGAGTCCGAGCGCCGCAGCCACCTCCTGCGCGACCCTCTCGTGGGACAGACCGCCCGGCTTGTCCTGGAGAGCCTTGCACAGGGCGGCTCTGAGTTGAGCCACCTGGATGAAATCATTGAAATGACCGGCCTGCAGGGAGGCGTCCTGACGGTTGTCGACGAAGGTGAGTAACTTGCGAGCCTCCTTGGGAAGGTAGGTCGAGCCGGATCGCCTGAGCGACCCCACCACGCTTGCCGAGATCACGGTCATCGCCGATGAGCGGCCCTCTTGGTCGAGTGTGGCCAGCTTGGAGAAGTCGCTGCCACGTACCTGCTCGTAGGAAACTCGGCAGCGCAGACAGAAGCTGAATGGAGTTGGAACAAACCAGGCTCGCAGGCCCTCGCCCGGGGCCGCCTTGGACCCGTCAGGAAGAAGCCAGATGGTCTCGGGCAAGTACTTTTGCCGATTGGGCGCGACGGAGACTGATCCATCTTCGTCCTCCGCCAGCCAGTGCTCCGGGACTCGCTCGTAGAGCAACGCGTCGGCCGGCCACGGATATTCCTCTGATAGGTACAAGTAACCAGTTACGCTGTCTCCACCGGAGGCGTCCCTGTCAGCTCGGGGCACGTACCGAAGCCTGCCGTCACGCTCTACCTTGCTGACCACGTAGTAATCCTGACCACACTCTCGGCAGAAACCGAGCGGCAGGAGCGCCTTGTCCGGTTCGCCGGGGACCCTCAGCTGATACTGCCAGGTGAGATGGCGAACGGCAGTCGCTTCAAGACTCGCATATACGTTGTCGCCCTTGGATATGAACTGGTGCAGGCGGAAGGCAAACAAAGGGCGGCGGTTGATCGGGTCGTAGGTTCGAGCACCGGCGAGGAGCACCTTTTCCACTGCAGCACGGCAGGAAGCTGGATCAGTTGTGGTCAGTTCGCTGAGTCGCATGGCTGCGTCGGATACCCTGGTCGGAGCGCCCCTGATGAGCTCTCCGGAATCGCGATCGCGTCCAAGCCCAAAGGCCTCTTCTACCCAACCCGCCAGGGGGTCAGCCGCTAGATCGTCGTAGCCATAGGGAAGCTCCCTTCCATCGGCAATGTCCGAGACTCTAGCGGCCAGCACTTCAGGACTGGCGGCAGCCACGGTGGTGGCCCGAAGAACGGTCTCGCCAATCACCCGCTCGGGACCAACGTCGGTACCGAAAAGCCGGCTAGCCACTTGGGCTACGGCCTTTCGGCCTGCGGCTTTCGTGACGCCAGCGACCATCGTCGCTGAAGTCCCCACAACCTGGACGTCTGGCGACTCGCAGGCGTCCCGGACCCGGCGAACCAGCATCGCTACATCGGCACCCTGGCGTCCCCGATAGGTATGCAACTCGTCCAAGACTAAAAAGCGCAAACCTCGCGCCGCACTGACGAGGTGGCTACGCTCATCCGGCCGAGTGAGCACCAAGTCGAGCATGACGTAGTTGGTAAGCAGGATGTCCGGGGGGTTCGCCAGTATCCTCGCCCGGTCGTCGGGGCTCTCCTGGCCGGTGTAGCGGGCAAAGGTCACGGACCGCTCGGCCGGAGCAAACCCGTAATCGACGAACTTGCGGAGCTCCTCCACTTGGCTGTTGGCAAGAGCATTCATCGGATATACGACAATCCCCTTCACACCACGGGCGCCTCTTTCTCGGTCTCGTAAGACCCTGTCCACAATAGGCACAATGTACGCCAGCGACTTGCCCGAGCCAGTGCCGGTCGTCAGTACGTACGACTGGCCAGTGGCAGCGGCCTCAATGGCATCGCGCTGATGCCGGTGAAAGACGATCGGATTACGGCCAGGGTCCTCCGGAGCTTCCTTGATGCGAAAGATCCGCTCGCAACCCGGATGTAGAATTCCTTGGGCGACGAGCTCAGATGGGGTACCGCCAGTAGCAAAGCTCGGGTTGAGGGATAGCCACGGGTCAGGCCACTGGTCGGACTCCTCCAACCGCGTACGCAACAGCTCCCTAACTCTCGAGTCGCGCGGCCATACGAAGGAAGTGGTGAATGACTTGTAGTCCTGAACGAGCGACTCCCGCAATGAGAAAAGGTCGATCTCGTGACCGTCTGAGGGGCCAGTAAGGTCGGACCAAGCCTTCACCATTGGGCCCCCCAGGCGTCCCGATTTCCAGCCCCCGATTCGCTACCGATGGCAAGCATCGGCCATATCTGCACATGCAGACGATACGGAACGCGGCAGCGTGGGAGCCGCGCCTCCGCCGACATCAACGTGAGGCCCACCTTGGCTGCTGCCTTCAGCCACTCCAGCCCAGATCTTGGACCGTCCATGATTAGAGTCGCCCCCAAAGAATCGTCCGAGCCCACTCCTGTCACCCCAACCTCGGAGTCCTCATCGTGGATCCGCCACCTCCCGCCCGGGGGAGTGGAACCGTCAACCAAAGGAACCGAGCCGTCGCCGGGGCAGGGAACTCGCTCATTTGTCGTCATTGTCGGAGCCTAGCGCCGGTCCCGTCCAGCCTTCGCCACTTCGTTACCATCTCGGCGGCAGCGTCGGCCCTCTCCATCCTGGTGACCGTGGGCCGCCGACAGAGGCACGTCCCGGACCCAGGACAACCTGACGATGATCCGTCCCGGTTCTCGCCTGACCTGCACCGGCCCTCCCTGGTAGACCGGCTGATGGCCGCGCGCTAGCCTACTGCTGAACCTGAAGCGTCTCGGCCCACACACTAGTTTGCAGGCTTTGCAGCTTCCGGGAAAGGAAGGACCTGTGCGGCTCGGCAGCGGCGACCAACAAAAGACGAACGCTCCCCAGCCTGGCGATAACACAGCCCAATGGCGTGCATCCAGGTACCTGCTCGGACAGCTCAGCCAACCGCCACCGCACCTGTTGCTCGATCGAGCCCCTGCGGCCCGCGTGGTGGTATACGACCAAGGACTGGCCGCGCGCCACAAACTTCGCCAGCTCATCGAGATAGGCATGTTTCACTGCATTAGTGCGAGACCGGGGTACGCGGTGAGATTTGGGCCTGAATCCGTTGTCAGGGTCTGCGAAAATCAAGTCGCAGTCATGGGTAGCCGCCATCGCCCGATCCAGCCACGAACTCCTTCGGGCGCGGCGCTCTTCCATCGCCCGACTGGGCAAGTCGCGAAAGTCGAGAAAAGAAGCAAAGGTCCTCGTACCGGACGGCAGCACTCCGGCTGCCTCGACCGCCGCCACCGATCGCTGTCCCCCTTCTACCACCATCTTCGCGAGCCGATCGTAGAGATCCGGATCCAGCGTTCGCAGACGCTCCGCTTCACGGTGGCCCGGTTCAAGGTATGTGACATGCTTGCCGTCGTGGTTGTGGTCCTCGTCCAGCACCCGGTACCAGACAATCCCAAGGCGCAGGGTTGGATGACTTGCTTCAGCGGCGCACAACCAGCGCAGCAGACCGTACTTCAGATAATCGCCTACGTCGCCGGCATAGCGGTCCTGCACGATACGCCTCGCTGCTGCCACCCTGTCCCAAGCCGGGACCAGACCTGAGCCCTCATCGGCTCAGGCGAGAGGTAGAGTAGCAGCCGCTCAATGGCCTATGAGCTCCTGGACCATCCGTGGCTCCCTGTCCCCCCACCCGCCGCAACTGATCCGGGACGGCGGGTCGGCGCCGGCGCCACTCGATCGCTCGGCGGTGTCATAGGGGCACGGGTACTGCCGGCCTCAGCGAGTGGCGCACAGGCAACACCGGTCGAAGTCGAAGGCAGAAGCGATCGCACGTGCCCACAATGTGCCAGCCTGCGCATTGAACCCTGGATTGATGACTCGGCCGATCGGCACCGCCCCTATTACCCGGGCACCGGCAGCGGTCAGCGCCGATGCCGCGCTCTGCAGCGAGGCGCCCGTGGTGAAGGTGTCGTCTAGAATCAGGATCTGCCGCCCGCGGACCTCCTCAGTGACCACGAAGGCCCGGTCATCGGCTCGGTTGTGCCGGACGTCCCCGCCTCCCTTGGCGAGCAGGGGACGACATTGGCCCCGGAGCCAGGGTGAGAGCTGGATCGCCCGATCCAGTGGATGGGGCAGCTCCCGGTCACGGCTGGAGGGCACGGTGGTCGCCAGGTCCCAGGACTCGCCGGCAGCCTCCGCCACGCAGGTGCCGTGGCGCCGGAGAAAGCATGTGAGCAGCGCTGCCACAATCAGCGAGAACTGATACCGGACGATTGGGTCAGGGCCATCCTTGTATCTCCGCAGCACGTCGTGCAGCTGACCGCCAACCTGGTACAGCGAGATCGGGACCACGTTGGCCACCGGGTGAGCTACCTGCGCGGATGTCTCAGCACAGCTGAAGCAGCGGCGGTGTCCAGGGTTTGGCGCTCCGTGGCAGATGTCACAGACGCCATCTGCCACTGCTGGGACGGGGACTAGGTAGCCTGCGGCCGAGTCGGCGAGATCCTGCGCGGACGGCACCGGCTGTCACCGCAACGTCAACTGGGCCGCTGGCGCTCCAACGTCGGTCAGTGCGCCCAGGATGTCACTGACCGACTCCACAACCCTTACCCCCGGCCGGTGCGAGTAGCGTTGGGCCCACTCCTGCTCCAAAACCAAGGGTCGCACCAAGAAAAGACGCTTCCCATGCTCGAGTGCAAGTCGGGCCTGGAGCCGCGCTCCGCTGGTCGCGGATGCCTCAACAACCACGGTGCCGATGGCCATGCCGCTCATCACCACGTTGCGCATCGGGAACGAAAAGCGGGTCGGCCCCGCTCCCGGCATGAACTGCGAAACCATGGCTCCTCCGGACTCGACTATCGCCTGGGCCAGACGGCCATGCTCAGGCGGATAGACTCGGTCGATCCCCGTGCCCAGGACAGCGATTGTGCGTCCCCCGGCGGCCAAGGCGGCTCGGTGAGCCGCTGCATCGATCCCGCGCGCCATCCCGGAGACCACCGTGATGCCATGGCGGGGAAGCCTCGATGACAGCAGCCCCGCCAACTCGCGGCCACGGTCCGAAGCCTTCCGGGTCCCAACGACGGCAATCGACTTAGCGTCCTGCTTTTGAAGGGATCCCTTCACGAACAGAAACGGAGGACGGTTGTAGATCTGGCGCAAATTGGCGGGGTAATCTTGATCCAGTACCGTGACCACGCGGACTCCCGCCGCCTGCTGGCGCTCGATCACGGCCTGAAAGCGTGAGATATCCGCGGGCGTGACGCGGTTCACCAGAGCTGCGAGTTCCGGCTCGGGCATTAGCTCCAAACCCGACCACTCTCGGCGCAGGATACGCAGGGCACTGCCCGCATCCTCAATGACAGACGCGGTCATGTACCAGGGACCATCGGTGGCGGCCGCCAGCGCCAGGACTGCCGCCGCCTCGTCGAGGTGGGCCTGGGACGAGGCCACGAACATATGTGTCATCCTATCACCTTCTCGCGCTCCCTGCTCCTTGGAGAGTCCTCTGGAGGACCCGCCCCGAGGCCGCGCCTTCCGCCCAGCATATGGCGGTCAGGTGCGGAGTTGAAGGGCGGGACGCGGTCTCGACCGGATGGAGGCTGAAATACGGAGTGCCGCACTCGGTCCGAGCCGTCGGTGTCACCTCCAAGCGGCTCTAACAGCACCGCGTCCCTTCCCCCCGCCGCACCGGCCACCCCGTGGCGGCGGCGGATCCGCCGCCATCCCTCTTCTCGATTGTCACCCAGCCCCCTTTGGTCGCAGGATGCTCGCGAAGTGACCGCAGGGGCACCAGCCGACCAGGCTCCAACTGGGAATCGCAGCTGTCGTGGCCCCGAAATGTTAGGAGTGTGCGCGGCCGCCGGGGGTGGCCGGAGCCGAGAGATGGCTCGCAACGAGGACGCTCTCGGCCCAACCCATCAGGGTCGCCCAGCGCCCGGTCGTAGACCTCACAGCCCAGAGCTGGGGCACCTGCCCGCTCCTATGATATCCACCTATGAAGGCTGGCCCCACCACGCTCAAGCCCCTCATCGAGGGTCAGAAACAATACCGGGTGCCGATTTTCCAGCGGCCCTACACGTGGGATGGCGCCCAGTTGAAGCAGCTTTGGACCGACATCTTGGCCCAGTACGAGCTGCTCCAGGCGGAACAGCATGGATCCGGCGGGCCCAAGCGATCCCGGCACTTCCTGGGCAGTTTCGTGCTCGCCCCGATCCTAACTGGCGCAAGTAGCGTTTCGCCCTACCTGGTCATCGACGGGCAGCAGCGGCTGATCACGCTCTTCCTGGCTCTGGCGGCCCTGCGAGATGTGGAGTCCGAGAAGGACCCCGAGGCTCGGGCCAAATACGACCAGCTCTATCTCAAGAACGAGTACGCGGATGGCATGGAACGCTACAAGATGCTGCCCGCCAAGGCGGATCGC
>JAJYWM010000262.1 GCA_021791455.1 bacterium
ACCGACCAGATGGTTGGCCAGAATCAGGGCGCGGGGGTCGCTGGCACCGCCAACACTGAAGCCAAGATGCTGGTAACCCCGGCGCCCCAGATCCTGCACGGTCGAGAGGATCCCCGGGTCCAGGACTTCGACACTCTGAGCCATTGCGGGCCGACGTCGCTCAAGCGCGTCCAACGTCCACCGCACCGGCTTCGGGCACGAATCGCACCAGATCCCCGGGACGCAGGAGTACTGGGTCCGGGTTGCCGGCTCGGTAGAGCCTGATTCTGGTTCTGCCGATGATCCGCCACCCGCCGGGGCTATCCATCGGATACACGCCTGTCTGTTCACCCCCTATCCCGACGGAGCCGCCCGGCACCCTGAGGCGGGGTCGCGCCAGCCTGGGTGTAGCGATGCGAGCGTCCATGCCTCCCAGGAACGCGAAGCCAGGGGTGAACCCGAGGAAGTACACCCGGTACAGGCCCGCCGTGTGGATGTCGACCACTTCCTGCTGCGACAGCCCGGCCAGGGATGCGACATCAGGGAGATCCGGACCGAACTCTCCTCCGTAGCGGACCGGGAGACGGATCAGCCTGGGACGCGACCTCGGCTCGAAGCGCACGGTCGCCTTCAGGATGGCGTCCTGGAGGCTGGATAACGACCAGACCAAGGGGTCGAACTCTACGTACACGTCCGTGTATCCGGGCACGACATCGGTGACCCCCTGCCCCACTCCGTGGCGGATGGCCGAGCTCAGCCGGAGCACCTCGTCATTCACCGCCTCGGAAATCTCCTCCCCGACCTGCACATAGAGCGCGCAGGGTCCCGCGCGATGAATGCGAATTACTCGGTCTTCCACCGGCTCATGCGGGGGATGGGGAGCTCAGTGGAAGAACGTCGACGCCAGCTGCGACCAGAGCCTCCCTGACGGCCGCGGCCATGGTGACGGCGGAGGGAGTGTCCCCGTGGATGCACAAGGTGTCGGCGGGCAGCCGCAACAGGGACCCACCCTCCGCCTCCACAACCCCATCGCGCACAATTCTCACCGCCCGCTCGGCGACTTGGCGGGGGTCCCTCAGGACCGCTCCCGGTGCCTGACGGGGCACCAGCGTACCGTCCGCCGCATAGGCCCGGTCCGCAAACGCTTCCAGGGCCACCTGCAGGCCCGCGTCTCGGGCCGCTTCCTCCAGGGCCGAACCGCTCGGTGCCACCAGGATCAGGCTCAGTCGCAGCGACGCCACCGCGCGGGCGACGGCTCCGGCCACACTCTCATCTCTCCAGGCGAGGTTGTAGAGGGCGCCATGGGCCTTGACGTGGCGCAGCCCGAGCCCGGCTCGCCGTCCCATTCCGGCCAGGGCCGATACCTGGTAGGCGACATCGGCCTCGATCTCCTGGGGGGTCGCCGCGAGGCTGCGCCGCCCAAAGCCAACCAGGTCGCGAAACCCGGGATGGGCCCCCAGGGACACCCGCGACCTCCTGAGCATCCGAAGCGTCCTGTCGATCACCAGGGGATCGCCGGCATGGAATCCGCAAGCGACGTTCGCCGAGCTGAGCAGGGGCACCAGCGCCTCATCGTCACCAAGGCGGTAGCGGCCAAAGCTCTCGCCCAAATCCGCGTTGAGGTCTATCCTGAGCTCGCCCATTCCCGCGGCCACATGGTATTGGAGCCGGGGGTCCGCCTGCGCCACGGGCGCGGGCGCGGCGGCCTCGCGGCGGTGGATGTCGCCGAGGCTGTCTCGGCTGGGATGGCCATCATTCCTGGCTCAGAGGAGCTCGGCTGAGCCCCCGGGGCCCGGCATCCAGAGCCACAAGGTGGTCATCGAGGAAGAGCATGAAGGTCGGCAGCCAATGGGCGCGGTGGAAGCCGTCACCAACCCGAATCCCGCGCGCCAGCGAGACGTGGGAGGCCAAACCCCGGCGAAGGTCGACGACATCCCCGAGCTCACCTCGAACCGCCCCCAGAATCGCCGCCAGCGACCAGGCCCTGCTGAGCAGCAGGCCCTCCAGGTGCGCGCCCGTGAGATCGCGGTCATCGGCCGCGATCTGAGGCGGCGTCCACGGACTTCGGGCGGTCCCGGCACCAGCTCCAACCAACCAGCTCGAGAACTCATCCGGCTCCAGGATCTCTGCCATGAGCGCCGCCTCGCTCAGGGTCGGGCTCAGAAAGTCCGACCCGCTCGGGCGGCCGTCCCAGGGCAGGTCCGAGTCCGCTCGGTAAAACCTCAGCCCCAGCTCCGCCACGGTCTTCTGGGTCACGCTGTCGCCAGTCAGTCTGGCCGCCTTCAAAAGCAGATACAGGGTCAGAGCGGTGTTGCCGTGGGTTCCGGAGCGGATCGGGTACTGCAGGTCGGTGGCCAGGTGACGCAGCAGGCGCTCATGCAGCAGATCTCGTAGCGGACCAAGGTTGCCTCCCCACCGGTGTCCCTCTCGGTGGCACGGCATGCTTGCCTCGGCATGCAGCAGGGCCAACCATGCCCAGCCATAGGGACGCTCGGAGCGGCCCCCACCCGGGCTCTCGAAGAACCTCAGTTCGCCGGCGACCCGCTCTTCGGTGAGATGCGTCTCCAGCGCCGCAACCGCGACCTTGGCCACCTCCCCGGGAAGACCACGCCGCAGGGCGCGGGCCAGGGTCCAGTGGCTGTGCACCGCCGAGTGCCAGTCGTAGCTGCCAAAGAAGCAGGGGTTGAGCAGCCGGGGAGGTATGACATCCTCGTCAGAGGTCAGCTCCTGATCGAGTTTGTGGGGGTATTCCCGATCGACCGTGCTCAGCACCACTCTCGCCAGGGCGTCGACGCGCGCGTCATCGAGAATCCGCACGGCCCGTACCCGTGTTCTTCCCGGCACCTGCCATGGTGCTGCGGGCCAAACGCCTGCGGACGGCAAGCGGCACCGTGAGCGCTGCATGTGTCATGACGCCGGCGCCGGCCGCTCCGCTTGATCCATCACAGTTCTGCTCCAGGCCCCGCCCATGGGGATGTCGAACCCGGAAGACCCAGCCGGCTCTGGCTGGCACCTCATGGCGATGGCCGGGTCGCGGCACCCATCCCGGGACGCTGCCTCGCTCGGAGGAACAGCTAGGCATCTGGCCCGACGGCCGGAGCCGCTCTCACCAAGCGCGTCCAGAGCATCCGGCAAAGTTGTCTCCAAGCCTCGCTCAGCCGGGTCCGAGCCGCCACCTATCCCACCTCCACTGAATCGGGGTAACCGACTCCGCCATGCAGCGCAGCGCACTTCAACCAGCACAATCGGAGCCGCAGGAAGCAGGGTAGCGCTGATCGTGGCCTGCGGCTATCACCTGTTGGGGTGAGACCAATTCGCGGCGCCCAACCGGCCCCCGGCCGATGAGCATGGATGGGAAGATTCTCAAATGTCGGGCTCCGACGCCAGCCGCTATCGCTTCGACGCCGGCGTCACGAGGTGGCGTGAAGGGCTCGGCCGGGTGCGCGACGCAGTCCGCCAAGAATTGGTTGCGCGGCAGCTCTCGAGCCTCCTGGCACAGGACCCGGGAACCAGCGCCCGGGCTCTGGACCTGGGTTGCGGCCGTGGTACCCAGGCGATCCTTCTGGCTCGTCCGGGATATGAGGTCGTCGGGGTCGACCTGTCCGAGGAGATTCTCGGCGTGGCACCGGCAGCTGCCATGGCAGAACCAGGCGTGATCCGCCGGCGACTGCACTTCAAGCGGGAGGACGCGCTGGACCTTCCGAGGTCATACCGAAACCGGTTTGACGTCGTTTGTTGCCACGGCGTGCTGATGTACGTACCGTCCCTGGCGGCAGAGGCCGATGCGGTGGTCCGGACGGCCCGCCCTGGCGGGCTCATCTCCCTGCTGACGCGCAACCCGGCGGGAGTCGCGATGCGGGCTTGAATGACTCGCGATTGGGATGGCGCGGTGACGGGATTTGACACCCGCTGGTACACAGACCGTCTCAGATTGGAGCAGCTGCGTGCGGACGATCCAGAGTACGTCGCAGCCACGCTCTTGGCCGCCGGCGCGACCAGAATTGACTTGTATGGAGTCCGGCTCTTCAGCGACCACCGTCGAGATCGCAGGAGATTTCGGGGGCCTGCTGCAAGCCGAATGCGAGGCCGGCGGCCGCGACCCGTTTAGAAAGGTCGGCGCGCTGATCCACACGCTGGCTCGACGCACCGAACGGCCGTAGCGGGACCGGGCCTGCCCACCGGGGGACGGACCGCTGCGGCCAGAGGGCCCACGGGCCGTCGCTTGTTTTGTGTGAGGCACACCTTTTGGTTCGCGACGAGCGCATCCCTTGGCGCGGTGCGCGGCCCCTCGGGCACGGGGAGGCGGCGCCGACCGGGGCCATTTGAGCCGCAGCTCCCGGAGCCACACGAGGCCGCTTCCGCGTGCGACTGGGAGAGTGCACCTTGCAGCGGTGCGCCGCGGCCGGCCTCGCAGGCGCCCGCAGGATGACCGCCTGACGCCGGGCACGGGGCGGCCATGGCCATTTAGTATCGACCAATGCCGCAGTCACTTAGGTACCGCCTGCTGGTGACCCTCGACGGAGTCGAGCCACCGATTGCCAGGGAGTTGGATGTGCCCGGCAATGTCTCTCTGGCAGGACTCCACACCATCCTGCAGATCGCGATGGGCTGGCAGGACTACCACATGCACTCATTCGAGGCGATGGAAAAGTCCTTCGGTGCGCCGGACCCCGAACTCAACACCGTGGACGAGCGCGGGGTGCAACTCCTCACTGTCGCCCCCAGCACCGGCTCACTCGTCACCTACGAATACGACTTCGGTGACTCCTGGCGCCACCTCATCGAGGTCGTTGCGATCACTCCCGGGGACCCGGGCCCCCCTATCTGCCTCGCCGGATCGCGGTCCTGCCCGCCCGAGGACTGCGGTGGTCCCTACGGTTACCAGGACTTGCTCGCCGCCCTGGCCGACCCCTCCCATCCCGAACACGCCGAGCTGAGCACCTGGGCGGGGCCGTTCGACCCTGAGCACTTCGACCTGACAGCGGTAAACCGCGGCCTGAGTCGCCTGCGACCCTGACGCTGGCGGGCATGGGCGAAAATCCCATTCCCGACCCGCGTTGCCAACCAGAGTCAGGGCGACCAGCTCTGTGCCATGCCCACCACCTCCGGGTCGCGGCACCTCGCCGGAGTGCGGGCGTCGGCTGAACCGGTCCCGCCCACCCCGGAGGTGCTTGCTGGCAACGATCGCCGCTCGGTCGGGGGAAGTGCTTCGCATCCGCATCACCAGGCTGGCGGCGGGGGCGCCTTGGGCCCGTAGTCCCTGGAACCAGGCCGACGTGCGTGGCTCCGGGCGCGCCGCTGCACCTTGACCAGGGCCGGGACCTCACTCGTAAGAGGACCAGGTATGGCAATTGCCACGAGGAGCCCACCAGCATTCGTGATCGAGTCAGCGATCCCCCGCTGACCCCGGTGCACGGCCCGCAGAACACCTATCGCCTGGCGGTGCCACTGCTGTCGGCTCTTCCAGCGGGCCTGACGCCCAGCGTCCAGATCGACCATCTCCAGTCGCCGGGAGCAGGCCCTCACCAACAATGTCGAACAAGGTCATGTGCATTGACACACGGAAGTGGTGGGACTACAGTTATCGCCGATTGTAGCCGTGGACAGCGAGTTCAGGTCACGGGGCTCTGCTCTTGGAAGGAATGCCCAAGGCACGGTTAGCGAAGCGCGGAGAGTGCACTGGCGTTGGTCCGAGTCCCGGCCGGCGAGGGGAAGGACTTCCACTTTCGGGATGGGGTCCGCGCGAGATCGGGAGTATGGAGGGGGAAGAGATGGAATGCCCGACCTGCCACTCGGACGACACCCAAGCGGTGCCGGTCGCCTATCACGCAGGGGTCAGCAACATCGAGACCACGAGCCACAGTGGGGCCAAGCTAGGGGTAGGTTTGGTCGGTGGCCAGTTGGGAGTCGGCGTTCTCGGGGGCGGCCGGACCAAGACTCAGGGCGTGAGCTTGACGAACCAGGCGCAGCAACTGGCGCCTCCCGAGGAAATGCGCCCGACGTACCGCCTCAACCGGCGGTGGTTGTGGGGGATCCTGGTGCTCGTAGTGGCCTCTCTGCTATCCAGCATCAGCGTCATCCTTGGCATCGCTGTGCTCCTGGGATTCGCGGTCTGGCTCTTCAGTTGGCGCCACTCTCAGTCCGAGAAGGCGAAGGCATACAATCGCGACGTCCTACCCGGCCTGCTGGCAAGGTGGAATCGGTCCTGGTTCTGCCGGCGGTGTGGGTGCATCTTCGAGGCGACCGCCAACTCAGCCTTCTGAGCCCAGCCGCCAGCTGGGGTACGGCCGCGACGCCTCGCAGGGGCTAGCCGGGGCCGCGGTCGCCTGCGGTCAGGTCGGGGTGACCGCCGCCGCTTTGGGCGCAACTTCCCCGGGCGTCCCGGCATCGCTCTTGAGCTCGGTCGCCTTCGGCTCCGGGGCGAGCCACACCGTGAGGACCAGGCCGATGAGGTCGGCCACCCCAAAGGTGATGAGCGCCGGACGAAGGCCCACCGAGGAGACGAACACGGGAAGCGCGACGATGCCCAAGAACGCTCCGATGCGAGAAGTGGCCGTGGCCAGCCCGTGGCCACTGGCCCTAACCGACGTGGGGAAGATCTCGCCGGCGAACAGATACGTCGTAATCCCGGGCCCCTGGTCGGAGAAGACGACCACCACGAAGAAGATGGCCAAGAGCAGGAAACTCGGGTTGCTGATGAAGCCGAGCACGATGAAGGCGATCACCAAGAGCCCGAAACCGTACACCTGGATCGGCTTTCGCCCGACCCGGTCGACGAGCATGAAGGTGATGGCGATGCCGATCAGCCCGATGAATTGCACCCCCCCAGAGACCAGCACCGACCCGGTCAGGGTGCTCCCCTTGATCTTGTCCAGCAGGGTCGGCGTGAAGACGATCGTCGCGTAGTTGCCGATGTCGAAGAGCATCCACGTGACCGAAGCAAAGATGGTGAGCCGGACCAGGTCGCGACTGAACAGGAGCTTCAGATCACCCAGTTTCACCGAGCCCCCGGCCGGGACCCGGCTGCCGAGCCCCGGGTTGGCCTGGTCCAACTTGTAACCAGCGTTGCTGGCAAGGGTGGTCGCGATCTTCAGGGCACCCTCACTGTCCCCGCTCTGCATCAACCAGCGCGGGGACTCGGGGATGGACCGGCGCAGAAAGATGACCACGATGGCGGGTATCGCTCCGGTCGCCAGCATGAAGCGCCACGCGTCCGAACCCGTGTGGAGAAGGGCGAGAGCAACCAGGTACGAGATGAAGGCCCCAGCGGTGAACCCACCGATGGTCAGCACCAGGTTTCGTCCCCGCCGCAGGATGGGAGAGAACTCGGCAGTGATCGTCGACGAGATCGGGTAGTCGGCACCGAGCCCGATCCCCAGAAGAAAACGGAACGCTATCAGCTCCCAGATGTCCTGGGACAGCGCCGCCAGAATCGCGAACACCACGAAGAACAGCAGGTCGAGCAGGTACATCTTGCGGCGGCCCACCCGGTCGGTCAGGTTGCCGAGCACCAGGGCGCCAAAGAACATCCCGGCCACGGCCGCCGCCCCGACGAACCCCACCTCGAAGGAGTTGGGATGGAATTGAGGTGTCAACAGCACCAGGGCTACCGAGATGATGGATAGGTCGTAGCCGTCGAGGAAGACTCCGGCAGCCGAAAGGATCGTTAGCTTGCGGACGAACGAGCTGGGCGGCAGCTCTCCGAAAGTGACGGTCTGCGGCATCTTCTCCATCAGCCCCCTCCAACGCCTGCCCACGGCCACGCACGGGAACGCGCATGATGTGGCCTTCTGAATAGGGCACCCTAGCACCGTGGTTCACGCCGGGTCAAGGATGGGGCCGACCCACCGAATTCAGCGCTTGGGAGCACCGTCGGCCACCGAGAGGCTCCCCTCAGGCGTACGTTCGGCGCGGCTCGATTGAGTGGGTGGATCCCGGTATGGGCACCACCATCGCGCTCACGACCGCTTGCACCCTGCGGCGAAGGGGCGGGCGACCGATGGCTGGGCGCTGCCGCCGCCCCGTGGCAGGCCCGGACCAGAAGTGCTCCTCGCCCTTGCCACGAGTTGCCGCGGAGGCGGCCTCCCGGGGGGGGCGATATGGCAAAATCGCCGACAACATGTGCCCCGGACTGTCCCAGAGCGCCACTACCGGCCATCCGGCCCCGGCCGGCGGCGTCCCGTCAGCGAGACCGGCGGTGCTGATCGCCAGCGGCATTGAGAAGCGGTTCCGACGCAAGGTGGTGCTGCGAGGCGTTGATCTCGCCGTAAGTCCCGGCGAGACGGTGGCTCTGGTCGGCGAAAACGGCTGTGGGAAGACCACCTTGATGAGAATCTGCGCCGGACTGCTGAGCCCAGACCGAGGTTCGGTCAGCGTCTTGGGGAGGGTCGGCTACTGTCCTCAGGAGCCCGGGCTGATCGACCTCCTGACTGCCGACGAACATCTCGCCTACTTCGGGGCGGCATGCGGCATGTCCAGTGCCCACTCCATTGCCAAGGGAAGAGCGATCCTGGACTCGTTCGGTTTCTCCCGCCACGAGAGGGGGGTCAGTCGCAGGCTCTCCGGGGGGACCAGGCAGAAGTTGAACCTGGCGCTCGCCCTACTCAACGACCCGGCCGTGCTTTTATTGGATGAGCCCTACCAAGGATTCGATCGCGGGGTGTACATAAATTTCTGGGACCACGTCGACGCCTGGCGGGCGGAAGGCCGGGCCATAGTCATAGTCACCCACATGCTGGCGGAGCTGACCAGGGTCGACCGAGTCGTGGAGCTACCGGCGCCGGACGCAACTCAGGGATGACGTTCCTGCGCCACTCGCTCATGGCTGCCCAGATGCAGGGCCGTCAGCTGGGACGGCGCCGGGTCGCTCTGGCCATCGTGGTGGTGCTCCCGGTCGCCCTCTACGTCAGCCAGGACGCGAACAGCCCGGAGAACGCGATCGCATTTGGAGCGCTGGGGGTGGCCTGGGCTCTGGCCACCACCGCTCTGTTTGCGGCCCTCTCCGCGCGCGAGTCGGAGCCGAGGCTCATTCTGGCCGGGTACACGCCCACCGAGTTGATCCTGGGAAGGGCACTGGTCCTCCTCTTGGGCGGAATCGTTCTCTGCGCCGGAGCGGCCGTGGCCATGGGCCTAATCTCGAAACCCGTCTCGGACGGGGACCTGCTGGCGGCCTGCGCCCTGGTGGCGGTCATCAGCGTGCCGCTGGGCTTGGCCGTGGGCTCCCTGGTGCCCAGTGATCTGGAGGGTACTCTGATCATCATCGGAGCGGTGGGAGTTCAGCTCTCGCTCCCCCAGAGCTCCCCGGTCAATGTGATCCTGCCCCTGGATGCTCCGATCCAATTCGCCTCAAGAGCCGGAGGATTTAGCGCCAGCTCCCAGGAGGCGATGGTGTTCCAGGCAGCCATCTACACCGTCTTCCTGTTGTTGGTCGCCTCCATGGCCTGGTCCCGCAAGGTCGGGCGCAAGGGGAGGATCAGGGTCGTGGATGCGAGCCCGCAGCCATGAGCCCGCCCCATCCGCCAGGCCCCCGCGCGATGCCTTGTCCCAAGCTCGCCCATCCCTCAGCTGAAACCATCCGGGTCCCCAACCGGCCGGCCCGGCATGAGGGGAGAGCCCGGAGCCACAGGTTGTCTGGGCCCCCTGTCCCCCCTCTGGAGCGCCGCCCGTCTTACGTCAACCAAACCAGCCTTCAAGAATCGGTGGAGTCCGTGGTAACTTGGGGCCCGAGAGAAAATTTGACTAGGAGAGGCGTCGTGGCAGAAGCACCCGTCGACTACAACGCACCGATAATCGAAGAGTTCCGCGCCAACCGGGGGAGACTCGGAGGCAACTTTGCGGGAGCGCCGATGCTGCTGCTCCACACCACAGGTGCCCGTTCCGGCCTCGAACGGGTCCACCCGATGATGCACCTTGACTTCGAGGGGCGGCGCTTCGTCTTCGCTTCAAAGGCGGGAGCCGACACCAACCCTGATTGGTTCCACAATCTGGTGGCGCATCCCACCGTCAAGGTCGAGACCGGAGAAGAGACCTACGAGGCTACCGCGAAGCCCCTTGAGGACGAGGCCGAGAGGGGGCGCATATACCAAGAGCAGGTCAGCCGGTATCCGGGGTTTGGCGAGTACCAGGAAAAGACGGCCCGAAAGATTCCCGTGGTGGAACTCATCCGAATTCCCTGACGGTACGCGCGGAAGGAGCGCCGATCGACCCTGGCGCTGGTTGATGCCCGATGGCCGCACTCTCGATCGATGGGATCCCTGCCCACCGCTCCCTTGGTCTCCGCCCATCCCACCCGAAAGTGTTGACCGGATGGCGGCTGGGCGTTCGGCGGCACCACCACGCAGAACCGCAGCGGGTGCCCCTGGCACCAGTTGAGGAACCCCGCGCTGTGGAAGTCACTGTCCGCCCCCAACCACACCACCCCGTCTCCCTGGGGGCAGGGTGCGCTCGCCCTCAGCAGCAGGCGGGAGGCGATCGGCTTGTCGGAAGCTCATCCTGACCGCAGCCCCGCCGCCGGCACCCGGCCGGGCTCATCCTCACGCAGAGCATCCCGGTTCGCCAGACTGGTGCCCCCGCCCAGGATCCACTCCCCAAGGCAGCCCGGCGTGACCAGTGAGGCTGGAGTCATCGGCGCCGCAGAGAACGGTGGGGACGGCTGCGCTACTCTTCACTCGCCGAGTGCCTCCCGCTGGGAGCCGATGGGAGCGCGACAGTCCCCGTTTTCCAAGTCAGCGAGACACTTCTGCTACCTGCCCCCAACTCTCCTTCCTGTCCCTAACCACTCATTTAGGACAGAGTCCCCGCTGCCGTGCACGGTGTCGCCGAGCGCCTGGCCGGCCGGCCGCGGCCGCAATCTTCGCCGAGGACCCCTGCATGCGGCGGCGGTCCTCCGAGGAGACGACGAAGGTGGTGGGCCGGCTCTTGCCCGGATCACCAACGAATGCGACCACAATGCTCTGCGGGCGGATGGGGCCAGGGGCCTTGACCGGCTGATCAAGCTGCCCTGTGGACCGATCTGAGGCGGACCCAAGGGTGGATGCCGTCGCTCGCTCCGGTCCTCTGCGCGCTTATCATCCGACACCGTGATGGGCGACAGGGACGATGCGGGGGCGACCGCAGCGGGAGTGCCTCGGGTTGCCCTGATCACCGGAGGCAGCTCCGGGATAGGGCTGGCGACCGCCCACCGCCTCGGCCGCGACGGCTTCAGGCTCGTCCTCACCGGGCGAGACCGGCCACGAGGGGAGGCGGCGGTGGCCGGCCTTGTCGCCCAGGGTGTGGAGGCGCACTTTCTGGTGGCGGACTCCCGCGACGGATCGGCGGCGGTCACGGTCGTGGACTTCGTGGACCGCACCTTCGGCCGGCTCGACCTGCTGGTCGCCAACGCCGGGGTCGGGGTGGTCGCGCCCCTGATCGACACCCCGCCGGAACAGCTGGAGCGGCTCCTGGCGGTCAATGTGCTGGGCTACCTGATCCAGGTCCAAGCCGCTCGTGCGCTGTTGGCCAGAACCCGGGCCTCGGCGATCGTACTGGTGTCCTCCGACTCCGGAGTCCGCGGGGATGTGCCCCTGGGCGCCTACTCGGTGTCCAAGGCGGCCGTGAACATGATGGGGCGGATGCTGGCTGTGGACCTGGCTCCCCAGGGGATCCGGGTGAACGTGGTTTGCCCGGGTGACACCCTGCCCGGGATGCGCTACATGGGAACGCTGCAGGAGCCGGAGGCTAGTGCCGAGGACCCGGCGCGCTGGACCGCCTCGCCGATAGGGAGATTCGCAGAGGGCCGGGAGGTGGCGGAGGTTATTGCCTTCCTCGGCGATGAGCGGTCCAGCTTTGTGGATGGGGTGGTGATGCTGGTCGACGGCGCGGCCGCGGCCGGACATCCCTAGTTCTCCGCTCGCCCGTCGGCGCCTTGGCGAGCCAGCTCGGATCGCTCCCGGGTGGGCATGGGCCCTGCCCCCTCACTGCCACTCCCCGCCGCCCGACCCTCGGTGTCATTCCTTGGTGAGGGAACGATCGCCCCAGGGTGCGATTCTCGGTGACTCAATGTGGGGCGTTGACAATCGGCGCCAAGCCGGTTAACCTCGGCGAACAAGCTACTTGCCTCGGAAGGGATCTGCCTGACAATCGGCAACCCTCAACGCGGCGTATCGGTCTGAAATTGACGTGAATGGAGCGCCCTCTTCTGGCCATCGTCCAGGTGGGAGGTCGAGGCCAAGAGAAAGGAGAGGCGGTGTCATATCTCAAGCGGACCGAGGGGATCCTCAGACGTCAGCCCAGGGCATTGGACCAGCCGTCCTCGCCGCCGGCCTCGAGGCTCCCAGGACGGGTCTCAATCCTGCGCCGTAGAACGGGAATCCGGGGCATCCGGGCAGTCGCGGCCACAGTCGGCATGGCGGCTCTTCTCGCCGGCTGCGCCTCCGCCGCTGGCAACTCCGCCAGCAGTTCCACAGGCAGCAAGGGCGGCATCGTCACCTTTGCAGAGCTGCCCAACACGCCACCCAACTACATCTTCCCTCTGACCGGGCCCGCCTACTTCGATGTTGCCAACGTGCCCAACTTCACCGACATCATGTACCGCCCCCTGTACTGGTTCGGGACCAGTGGCGAGCCCACTCTCAACCAGCAGCTGAGCCTGGCCCAGCCCCCTGTCTTCTCAGACGGCAACCAGGTCGTGACGATCAACCTCAAGCACTGGAGGTGGTCTGACGGGACCCCGATCACCGCCCGCGATGTGGTGTTCTGGATGAACCTTCTGGAAGCCTCGATATCGCCCGCTGCGGCCAGCGTCGGGTCCAGCAGCGCCCCGGGGCCGGGGTGGGGCGCCTACGTACCGGGCTCGACCAACTTCCCGGGCAACGTCACGAGCTACCGCGCGACCGGCACCTACCAGGTCGTCTTCCACCTGAACGGCAGTTACAACCCCACCTGGTACACCTACAACGAGTTGAGCCAGATCAGCCCCCTGCCCCAGCAGGCGTGGGACAAGACCTCCAGCTCCAGCCCGGATGGGAACTACGACACAACCGTGCCAGGCACCGCGACCACCGGCGCCCTTGGGGTCGCGGCCTATCTCAACCAACAGTCCCAGGATCTCTCAACCTACGCGACCAACCCGCTGTGGCAGGTGGTCGACGGCCCATTTCGCCTGAGCGAGTTCACCACCAGCGGCTTCGTCAAGATGGTGCCGAACAAGGAGTACTCGGGGTCCCCGAAGCCCAGCATCAGTGCCTTCGAGGAAGAGCCCTTCACATCCGACGCGGCGGAGTTCGATCAGCTTCGGTCGGGAGCGATCACCATCGGATATCTGCCCAGTCAGTACCTCTCCCAGAAGGCTTCGCTGACGAGCCACGGCTACACCTACGCGCCCTGGTATATCTTCGGGTTCTACGGCTACCCCTACAACTTCAGCAACCCCACCATGGGACCGGTCTTCCGCCAGCTCTATTTCCGTCAGGCGTTTCAGTCACTGATCGACCAGCGGGAGTGGATCTCGGCCTTCCAGGATGGGGTCGGAACCGTCGACAACGGCCCCGTCCCCACCTACCCCGCCCATAACCCCGACGAGAGCCCCCTGGAGGCCAACGGCACCAAGGACGGCATGGTCTACCCTTACTCGCCGAGCAGGGCGGTCAGCCTGCTCAAGGCGCACGGCTGGAAGGTCGTGCCGGGCGGCACGACCACCTGCGCCAGGGCCGGGACCGCAGCTGACGACTGCGGCCCAGGCATCCCGGCTGGGCTCGCCCTCAATGTCCAGGTCCTCTACGCCAGCGGGATCACCAGCATCGCCAACGAGATGCAGGCGCTGCAGTCCACCATGCGCTCCCAGGCGGGGATCGACGTGCAGCTGACGACCGGCACCTACAGCGACATAATCGGCACGGTTTTCGCCGGATGCACCCTGACCGCTCCCTGCAGCAACTGGGAGATAGCCAATTGGGGGACCGGCTTCTCGTACGACCCCAACGTGCTGCCGACAGGTGGCGAGTATTTCGGGTCGGGCGCTCCGACCACGGCAGGGCTGCTGCCCGGTTCCAAGGCCAATGCCCTGATCCAGGCCGAGCACACAGCCCCGACCAGGGCCGCCGAGTTCGCGGACCTCTTCAAGATGCAGGACTACATCGCCCAGCAGTTGCCGATGGTGTTCATGCCCAACGGGCCGTATCAGCTCACCCTGTACAAGAGCGACCTTCAGGGCGTCGTTCCCCAGGGAATTCTCAACGAGCTGAACCCGGAGAGCTACCGCTACTGAGAAGCCGCCGATAGGGGGAGCGAGAGGCCCATATCAACAAGAGGGTCTCTCGCTCCTTTGCCCTCCGGGTCAGGACTCGGCCGCTGCCATGAATTCCCGCAGGGTCGCGATGCACAGTTCCCGCTCCTCGTAGAAGGGCATATGGGAGCTGTTCTCGAACACCACCAATTCGGAGTTCGCGACCTCCCGATGCATCATCTGCATGTGCTCCGGGGTGCACTCGTCGTAGCGGCCGGCCACGAACAGGGTGGGCACCTGGATCTCGTGGAGGCGGCTCAGAATGTCCCACTCCTTGAGGTTTCCGGTGACGTTGAAGTCACTGCTGCCGACCATGGCCGAGTAGATGTCCGAACCCTGGCCGGCGAAGCACTTCTCCAAACCCTCGGGCCATGGCCTGACCCGGCAGATGTAGCTCTGAAACCAGACCGCGATCGCCCCTTTGTACTCGGGGCAGTCGAAGAATCCATTGGCTTCATGGAAGTCGATGGTCTCCTGGACCGCCTTCGGCAGTTCCCCCTTGAGCCGCCGGGTCTCCTGGCCCATGAGGGGCATGCTGGCCAGACTGTTGGAGACGATCAGGCTCGCCAGATCAGGTCGGCGGTCGAGCACGTACTGCTGCACCAGCATCCCTCCCCAGGAGTTGCCGAACAGGTGGTGCCGGGTGAGCCCGAGTTGCCGCCGGACCGAGTCGACCTCCTCGAGCGAGCGCTCCATGGTCCACAGCGACTGGTCGGTGGGTCGGTCGGACCGCCCACACCCCAGCTGGTCCCAGAAGACAACCCGCCGCTCGTCCGAGAGGTCCGCCAGGGGGATCAGGTAGTTGTGGGTGAAACCTGGGCCCCCATGGGCAACCAGCAGCGGTGCCCTCTCCCCCTGCCCAAACGCCCGATACCAGACCCGGCCTCCCGGAACGTTGATGAACCCCTCCTCCACGTGCTGCGATGTGGTCATGCGGCCTCCTTGAATCGCTGGTTCACGGTCATGAACTTGCAGTGGTCTGAGGGAAGAGCGAGCACGCGATGCGGCTCTGTCGCCATGAGATCGACTTCCTTCGCCCACTTGCGATACTGACCCACGGCAAATGGATGCAGAGCGCTGGTGGGGACCTGGAGACGCTGGCCAGCTGGGACGCCGCCAAGCATCACCTCAAGACTCGCTGCTGTTGCCGAGGTCAGAGGTTCGACCCTGCCGGGCGATCGTGCGCGCGCCTTCCCTGGTTCTCGATGAACGTGTCGATCACGTTCTGCAGCACGTCCAGGGGCACACAGCCCCCGTCAAGCACGGTGTCGTGGAACGAGCGCAGATCAAAGGCCGACCCCAGGGAGCGCTCTGCTCGCTGCCGCAGCTGGCGGATCTTCATCTCGCCAAGGTAGTAGGCGAGTGCCTGAGCGGGCCAGCTGATGTAGCGGTCGACCTCCGTCGTGATCTCCTGGTCCGGGAGCAGGCTGTGCTCGCGCAAATACTCGATGGCCCTGGCTCGACTCCACCCCATAGCATGGATCCCGGTGTCCACCACGAGCCGCGCCGCGCGCCAGCTCTGGTATCCGACCATGCCCAGGACATCGGTCGGTCCACGATAGACAGCCATCTCCTGGCCGAGCCACTCGCAGTAGAGTGCCCATCCCTCGCCGAAAGCGGAGAGGTAGGTGTGCCTGCGGAAGTCGGCCAGTTCCCGCTGCTCGAGGGCCAGGGCCATCTGAAAGGCGTGGCCGGGGTCCGCCTCGTGAAGGGTGAGCGCGGCCAGGTTGTACAGGGGGCGCTGTTCCAGACGGTAGGTGTTGACCAGGTAGACCCCGGGGCCGCCCCGACCGGAGGTGTAGAAGGGGGCTATCTCGTCGGGCACGGGCCGGATGGTGAACCGCGCCCGCGGCAGGCGGTCGAAGAAGCGATCCAACGCCCCGTCGACCACCTTGGCGATCCACGCCGCTTGGGCGAGCAGCTCCTGGGGGCTCCCCGCACGGGAATTGGGCAAGGCGTCCAGGGACGCCCTGACCGTCGGCCACTCCTCACCCAAGGAATTGGCGGAGGCGACCTCTCTCATCTGGTCTTCCAGCTGAGCAACCTCAGCCAGGCCGATCTCGTGGATCCGCTCGGCGTCCAGCTCCAGGGTGGTGTTGACCCTGATCAGGGAGTCGTAATAGGCCTCCCCGTCCGGCAGATCGCGAGCGGCTATCGTGGTACGGCAACTGGGGATGTACTCCTCGGTCACAAAACGGTACAGCTCGGCCAGCGCCGGCTGCACCGTCTCCTGGATCAGGGCTCTGGCCTCATAGGCGAGTCCTGGCGCGAGCGCCGCCATCCTGGCCACCGACGGCTTGGTGAACGGCTCGTACAGCGCCGTCTCCTCAGGCGCTCGGTCAACCAGAGCCTGGAGGGACTGAGCCCGTCCCTCAAGGCTCACCTGGGGAGGCGTGAATCCGCGCGCCAGCCCCTGGCGCATCGCGACCATCTGCTGCCGCACGTAGGCGGGGATGCAACGCAGCTGCTCCACCCAGTTGCTGTAGTCCTCCGCCCGGCGGAACTCCCTTCGCGCCGTGTAGGTGAGCTCCATCCAGAAGCTCGTGTCCGAGTTGAACGGCATCTCCTCCTGATGGAACCTCTGAAGGGCGATGAGGGAGCGGAGCTGGGCTCGGTACACGTCGAAGTCAACCTGGCGACCCGACGACAGCGAGTCGCGAGGGATCTGGTCCAGGGCCAGGAGCGTCCCCTCCCAGCGCCTGAGCCTTAGATCCTGACCGGCCGGGCTGACGTCCGGCAGGTAGGGGGCTATGGGACGCTGGCTGTCCTCGGCGTCCGGCAGGACCGTCTGGCGCCAGGCCCACTCGTCGCTGTAGAGGGCGACCAAGCGGTCGTCCGCCGATCCCGGCATGCCCGCCGCGCTCATCCCATCCCGGCGAAGCCCGCCCTCGTCCCGGCCGGCAAGGGAAACAGGGGCCGTCCGGCCAAACTTCCGGACCGCCTACGGTCATATCGACTCCTGCCTGGCAAATTCTCCCCTTCTGACTGGCCGGCTCCGGTCCACCCGGGGTGGGCCGCTGCAGACTCGTTCAATGCTAGCCGCCAAGGGACACGGGCTCTGGGAGATAGGAGTTCGAGATGGCGGGCCGGGCCATGGTCTGCAGCCCCGACTCGCGAAGCCCGGCCGTACCGAGAAGCACCGGTTCAGCCCACATCAGCGCCGCCGGTGCCAGCTTCGCTCGACAGCCTGCCCGCAACGGACCGCGCCGACCCGCCCCGAGGACGAAGTCAAAGCCGCTCCTAGCCCACACAGTATGATCCGAAGGACGATGAAGCCTCCCGCCTTTTCCTACGCCCGCCCGACCTCCCTCGAGGAAGCACTTCTGATGCTCTCCGAGAACGGGCCGGACGCCAGAATTTTGGCCGGGGGCCAGAGCCTCATTCCCATGCTGAGCTTGCGACTCGCACGCCCGGCCCTGCTGGTGGACCTGGCCCGCATTCCGGCACTGGATGGAATCGAGTTGGGCAACGACTCGGTTTCCATCTCGTGCATGGTCCGGGAGTCCCAGGCGGAGCGCTCGGAGGCGTTGCTGCGGCGAATCCCAATCCTGCGCGACACCCTCCCCTTGATCGGCCATGAGGCGATCCGCAACCGCGGCACCCTGGTGGGCAGCCTTTGCCACGCGGATCCCGCCGCCGAGCTGCCGGCGGTGGCGCTGGCGCTGGATGCGGTGGTCATCGCCCGCAGCAGCGCAGGGGGAACCCGCAGGATAGCTGCCCGCGACTTTTTCCTCGGGCCCTACACAACATCCCTGCGAGAGGACGAACTGGTGACCGCAGTGGAGCTCGCGGACCGGCCCTGGCAGGGCTCCTGCTTCCTGGAGGTCTCGCGGCGCCGGGGAGACTTCGCCATGGCGGGGTTGGCCGCATTCCTAACCCTCGAGGGAGGCGCGATCCAGCGGTTGCGGCTCAGCTTCTGCGCGACCGGAGACCGGCCTACGCTCTGGACAGAGGAGGACCTCCAGGTCGGGGGCTTGGACCTGGACGACGGGGTCGTCGAGCACCTGGCCAGGGTCACATCCACCGCCCTCGAACCCATCGCTGATGTGCACGGCAGTGCCTCGTACAAGAAGCAGCTGGCTGCGGTCCTGGTCCGCCGGGGGCTCCGCCTTGCCCAGTCCAGGGCCAGAGCCGGGGCAACCGCCGAATCTAGCGGCGCACGGTGAGCGCATCGATGCCACACGAGGAGAAGGCGTTGTACGGGCCCGACGAAAGAGTTGAGATCCAACTGTCGGTGAACGGCACGCCGCGTCGCGGAGCGGCCCAGCCCCGCCGCACCCTGGCCGACTTCTTGCGCGACGAGCTCCAGCTGACGGGAACCCACCTGGGATGCGAGCACGGCGTCTGCGGAGCCTGCACGGTAATGGTCGACGGCGACCCGGTGCGCTCCTGCCTGATGCTCGCGGTGCAGGCGCACGGACGGGAGGTGGTGACCATTGAGGGCCTGGCCGGGGACGGGACGATGGGCCCCCTGCAGGAGGCGATGTGGGAGGAGCACTCCTTCCAGTGCGGCTTCTGCACCCCCGGCATGCTGATCCAGTTGAGCCATCTGCTGCAGTCCAACCCGACCCCCAATGAGACCGAGGTGAGGGACTCCATCTCCGGCAACCTCTGCCGATGCACCGGCTACGAGAGCATCGTCAGAGGAGCCATGGCAGCGGCCAAGAGGCTCTCAGATGCCGACTGAAGCGGACGCTGTGCCCGGTCACCGCCCCGCCCCTGTCGGAGAGCGCTTCACGGGCAGCTCCGTCAAGCGCATGGAGGATCCGAGCCTGCTCACGGGGCGCGCATTCTTCGTCGCGGACGCCCGCCTGCCAGGGATGCTGCACGCCAGTTTTGTCCGCAGCCCCCTCCCCCACGCCCGGGTCCTGAGCGTGGACGTGAGCCGCGCGCTCGCGGCGCCGGGGGTGGTAGCCGTGCTCGACGGTCCGCAGATGGCGAAGCTGGCTGCGCCCCACGGGGTCACCGGGGAGTTGGGTCAGGCCGAAGATGGGCCGGCCTTCAGCATCCTCGCGACCGACAAGGTCCGCCTGGTGGGGGACCCGGTCGTGCTGGTGGTCGCCGAGGACCGCTATTTGGCGGAGGACGCCTGCGACCTGGTCGAAGTCGATTACGAGGACCTGCCCCCTCTGGTGACGGCGGAGCAGGCGCTCGCGCCCGGTGCCGCCCTGGTCTTCGACAGCCTCCCGGGAAACCTGGTCTCGGCCGGCGAGAGGCAGGAGTTCGGCGATGTCGCGAAGGCCTTTTCCCGGGCCGACCTGGTGGTGTCAGCCGAGATCCGCCAGCATCGCCACCAGAACGTTCCCATGGAGGGTCGGGGTATTGTCGCGAGCTTCGACAAGGAGAGCGGCTCGCTGCTTGTCAACGCCGCCACCCAGGGAGTCAACACCACCAGAACGGCGCTGGCGGAGCAGCTCGGGCTGCCCCTCGACAAGGTCAGAGTCCAGGCCTTCGACATTGGCGGTTCGTTCGGGCTGAAATTCGGTGCCAGCAGGGAGGAGGTGGCGGTCTGCGCGGCCAGCATGATGTTGGCAAGGCCCGTCGCCTGGATCGAGGACCGCTACGAAAACCTGAGCGCTTCTGGCCAGGCTCGCGAGGAGAGCTTCCGCGCGCAGGCCGCCGTCACCCGCGAGGGGCTGGTGCTCGGCCTAACCGTCGAGATGCTCATCGACGCCGGCGCCTATCCAGGGCTCGCGGCGATGGTGGTGCCGACGGTCAGGGAGATGGTGCCAGGGCCGTATCGCATGGAGGCTCTTGCCTTCCAGGCCACGGTGGCGGCCACCAACAAGGCGAGCTACGTCGCCTACCGGGGGCCGTGGGCATCAGAGACATTTCTTCGCGAGCGGCTGATGGACCTCATCGCCGGGGAGCTCCGAGTGGAGCCCCTGGAGCTGCGCCTGCGCAACGTCGCCCAGCGGGGCCAGAATCCTCTGCGCATGGTGACCGGACCCTCCCTGGCGGGCCTCACGACCAAGGAGTCCCTGGAGCGCATGGCGGAGCTGGTGGACCTCGCCGACTTCCGGCGCCGGCAGCGAAGCGCGCTGGAACAGGGGCGGCATCTGGGTATCGGGTTCGCGACGTTCATCGAGCCCGCTCCTGGGCCCCGCGCTCTCGACAAGCCACCCGACCCGGAGGAGATGGAGCACGTGCGGGTCAGCCTCGAGGAGGACGGACGCCTGCTGGTCTTCACCGCTCAGATGCCCCACGGCCAGGGGCACCGGACCACGCTGGCTCAGATCGCGGCGGATCAGTTCGGGGTCGGCCTCTCGCAGGTCACGGTCGTGGTCGGAGACACCGAGTCGGCCCCCCCGGGGTTTGGCACGGGGGGGAGCCGTTCCGCCACCATGACCGGTGGGGCTACCCTTCACGCGGCCCGGCGCCTTCGAGCCAAGGTGCTGGAGGTCGCGGGACAGCTGGTGGATGTGAGCCCTGACCGGTTGGAGATCCGAGACGG
>JAJYWM010000275.1 GCA_021791455.1 bacterium
AGACGACAACCATCGCCAAGCTCGCCACCCGGCTTCAAGCTCAGGGGCTGACATCCCTGGTGGCGGCTTCGGACACCTTCCGCGCCGCCGCCATCGAGCAGTTGCGCCGCATGATCGGCCCGACGGGCGCGGAGGTCGTTGCTCATCAGCCGGGCGCAGACCCGGCGGCCGTCGTATTCGACGCAATCGCCGCCGCCCGGGCCCGCGGGCGCGATGTGGTCCTGGTGGACACGGCGGGACGCCTGCACACCAAGGAGAACCTGATGCAGGAGCTGGGCAAGATTCGGCGGGTGGTGGCGGGCCAGCTCGCGGGGCAGCCTGCGGAAGCGTTGCTTGTCCTCGACGCCTACGTGGGTGCCAACGCCATGGCTCAGGCCCGTGCCTTCGGCGAGGTGGTCGGCGCGACGGGCGTTGTACTCACCAAGTTGGACGGGAGCGCGAGGGGTGGGTACGTGTTCCAGGTGGAGCGGGAGCTCTCCTTGCCGGTGAAACTGATCGGGCTTGGAGAGGGTCAGCTGGACCTCGAGGACTTCGACCCCGAGTCGTATGTGGACCGCCTCTTGGCGGACGAGTCCAGCTCTCCCGAGCCGGATTGACGCCTCGGCAGTCCCGACCGACCCCTCCCGGCGCCAATTCCAAGACCTGGTTGGGAGACCAAGGAGAGTCGGCGTGCGACGAGTTTCTGCCGAGTTGGGCTCCACCTACTTCAGCGATGGAGCCCCGCCGAGACCGACGGGTGCCATTCAGTCTTAGTTCCGCCGCCCGGGTCAGCAGACACCCGTCTCTTGGCGGCGAGATCTGCCATGTCATCCGCGGCTCTCTCGGCCGGGTCCGCAGTGTTAGGCGTGAGCTCTCACTTGGCGCGTCTGGCGGGCATGAAGAGGCGCTGCTTTGGGTTCTCGTAGCGTGAGCCTTCGTCACGATCCGACACAGAGGACATGTCGAGGCAACCCTCCAGAGCACAAGTGGGGCCGCCCCTCAGGTCCCAGGTAGTAGTCGCTGCGACGGCGCTCCGGTCGCTGGCTGGCAAGATAGGCGACGTACCCTGCTGTGTCCCCACCTGCGATCTTGTGGACTGTCACCACAGCCGCAGTCCCTCCTATAAAAGTTGCGTTGGCGAGATGGCCCTTGCAGGCTCAGTCGGAGGAGACCAGAGGCGGCGGTCAGGCGGGCGCACAGCCCAAGAGTGGCGGTAAGCCAGTTGCCGGGTTGCCGTCAATATCGGAAGATGTGAGGAGATGACGAAGAAGAAGACCACGGTGTACCTCGACGAGAGCGTGCTGCGGGCGACGAAGGTCTTCGCCGCACGCACCGGCCGGCGGGAGTACGAGATCGTGGATGCGGCGCTGCGCGGCTATTTGGGGCTGAGCGCAGTCGAAGCCGTGTGGCAGCGCAGCACGCTGACGGAGGAGGAGGCAACGCAGCTCGCCTACGAGGAGCTGCAGGCGATGCGGCGCGAGAGGGTGAGCACACAGTAGGTGCTCCGAGCCGTGATCGATCCGGGGGTGCTCGTGTCAGCGCTGTTGGCGCCGGCGGGCAGCCCGGCTCAGCTCTACGAGCGGTGGGTGGCCGGGGAGTTCGAACTGGTGGTGTGTCCGCACCTGCTGGCCGAGCTTGACACTGTCCTTCGCCGGCCAAAGTTCAGGCGCTACGCCACCTTCGGCGAGGTCGACCGCTACGTGGCGGTACTCCGAGGGGGAGCGAGCTCCGCACCGGACCCCAAGCCATCACCCGGCCTGACGCGCGATCCAGCCGACGACTATCTGGTGGCGCTGGCGCGTGCAGCGGGGGTCGACTATCTGGTCACGGGCGATGCCGACCTGACCGACCTCACAGGCGTCGTGCCGCCGGTGTGTTCACCGGCGGCGTTCCTATCCCGGCTGGGACCCCGGCCGTGAGGGGGCTTCTCTCTCAGGCCGCAGCCAGCCGACGAAAGGTGGAGTGCGGCCTGGGTCAACCAGCTGGACCTGGGCCGGCGCGTACTGGCCGACCAGGGCCCAGGCCGAGCCGCGAGGGCCAGAGCGCCAGGCGCTGGCGGGACCCGTGGGCTGCTCGACCCAGCCGTGAGTGGTGCCCTGGCTCCGGTCGGCAGCAACGCTCCCGAATTCGGTCTCTCCGATCTCGCAACTTCCGACTGGCCGGGCATCGTGGTTTACGACAGCTTTGACCGCAGGCCCACCAGGCTCAAACTGCGCCGCCACCCGACATCGTTACAGCTTTCCCAAGGGGAGGTGGCGGACCCGCGCTGGCCATGGCTCAGCCGTGCCGCTGCCCTGCAACTCTCAGCAACGAGGGATTGCGGCCACCCCCAATGGGCAGGCCGGGGGAACCAGGTTCGAAGCGAGCACCGGGCGAGGAACTCGCCGCCGTCACCCAACCATCCTTGACATCGCGAGTCCGGCTCCTCGTGGCGCTCAGCGGGCCTCCAGCTACCCGAGGCGCGAGTTCACGGCTGTGGTCGGCTCATCGCTCGAGTAACCTGTTAAGGCTTTGACCTTGACAGTCACCTCCCAAACCGAGACTCGACTACGCCGTCAGGAGCTGCTTGACACCTATGGCGAGCTGCTCACGGCGCGCCAGCAGGAGGCCCTGCGGCTGCAGTTGGAGGAGGACTGGTCCATAAGTGAGTTGGCGGAATCCATGGCCGTGTCACGAGCGGCCGCCCACGATTTGGTGCGACGCGGGATGCTTCGCATGGAGGTGTGGGAGTCCAAGCTCGGGATCTGCCGGCACCTGAGAGAGGTGGAGCGGGAGCGCCAGGACCTGGAGGCGAGGGTCAGGCAGCTGGAGGAGATGCTGGCGGCCGGGGGGCACGGGTCCCTTGTTTGACACGCTCACCGAACGTCTGAGTCTGGCGTTCAAGCGGTTCACGGACAAGGGCAGGCTGACACCAGACGACGTTGAGGTGGGACTTCGCGAGGTCCGGCTGGCCCTGCTCGAGGCCGACGTCAACTTCAGGGTCGCTCGAGACTTCATCGACCGCGTTCGAACCCGCGCTGTTGGGGCAGACGTGCTGGAGAGCCTGACTCCCGGTCAGCAGGTGATCAAGATCGTCTTCGAGGAGCTTGTCGACCTACTGGGCGGACAGGATGCGGGTATCGCTTACAGCCCAGAGCCGCCCACCACCATCCTCTTGATGGGCCTGCAGGGGGCGGGCAAGACCACGACCGCTGTCAAGCTCGCACTGCTGGTGCAGCGGGCAGATCACCGCCCGGTGCTGGTCGCTGGCGACCTCCGCCGCGCAGCGGCCGTTGAGCAGTTGCAGACCCTTGCCGCCGAGCACCGCCTGCCAGTGCTGGTAGCAGATGCCACCAAAGGGCTCGCCCAGGGTGCGGAGAGGGCCGTGGGTGAGGCCCGGCAGCAGAGAGCC
>JAJYWM010000411.1:0-7075 GCA_021791455.1 bacterium
GGCCTTGAGTTCGGCAAGGTCTGGCTGGCCGGCGGTACTCGTCTCGTCTTCGGGTGCTCTGTTCATACCGGATTCCCGAACCCATCGAAGTCGCCGGGCAGGCTCCACGGCCAGGTCCCCTCTCGGACGGCCCGAGCGACGCGGCCATTCCCGTAGAGCTTCTGGATCCGCTCCACCACCTCGTCGGCGTCCAGGTGCTCGCGGGTACGGCCGTCGGTGCTCGGGTTGTTGGCGACCTGGAAGCGAACCCAAGGGTCGGGGCTGTGGCTCAGTTCGGCGAGCGCCTCCGGCGTGGTCTTGAGGTCCATGGCCGCCCCGACATCTGGGCGGGGACGGCTGCATGCAATGGAATTCTCGACCGCCCGCTGCTGATGGGCAGTCAGCCGGTAGAAGGGCCACGAGTTCAGGAAGTTCTCGATCAGTCTCATCTCGGTTCTCCCGTAGTGGCCGGGCTTGGGAACCGGCCCGCCGCATTGACCGCCTCTGCGGCGGCCCCTCTGTGTGAGTTACTCCACCACCTGGGTTTGCGCCTCGCGGGCTACTAGGGCCGCCTCCATCGTCTCCTCGTAGGCCTCGTCCGCCGCCTTGTAGGCCGCCAGGGCCTCGGCCACTGCCGTCTCGTAGGTATCCTCCGCCGCCTCGTAGGCCGCGTCGAGCGCGGCCCCATCCCCATCGCGTTCCAGAGCCGCCTGCGCCGCCTCCATCGTCTCGTCGTAGGCCTCGTCCGCCGCGTCGAGCGCCGCCTGGTAGTCTGCCTCGTAGACCTCCCACGCCGGCACCCCTAACACCTCGCTCATCGCAGATCCTCCATAGCCTCAGCCTCAAAGGCCAAAGTCAGTTGTGCGGGCGGTGTCGGTGAGACTGTCGGCTCCCACGCCCGCTTCGGGAGCCAGTCATTGGCGTCGGTCCAGTCGATCACTTCCAGAACAGCATCGCTGGCCGTCTTGAAGTCGCAGCCGGCGGAGTCCTTGACCATCAGCATCAGTTCGTACCAGGTCGGCCGGTAGCCTCCGCGGTTGGGGCCTTCCCCCGCCCAGTGGAGCGAGAGAGCACGGGCAGTGCGCTCCGGGGCCTGGGCGTTCCGGGTCGCCCTCACGCGAAGACCCCCACGGACCGACCGGCGATCCTGACCACCAGGGCGAGGCTCTCGGCGTAGACGTCCCCGATCTCGTAGGTCGTGGTGCTCTCGAAGGTCCGGCGATCGAACTTCAGCGCCTCGACGGTGTAGGTGTCGTCGGCCGCCAGCAGGATCACCACCTTGCGCAGAGTCCTGCCCGCCGATCGGCCCACCGTGAAGTGCAGGCCGTCGCCCCGGTCCACCATCTGCCGGGCTCCGAGGTTCTGGAGGGTGGCATCGCCGATCTGCCGAAGGATCGTCCGAGCGTCTGCCGGTCGTGTGGCTTTGTTCATAGTTCTCAGTATAGCGCCATAGCGACATAGCGATAGCGCGTTAGCGTAACAAGGCGGTGACGGTTGCCCAGAGCTGGCACCTGCGCCACCTGGGCCAGCACTTCCTCTGGCTCAATCTCTGCCAGCGCCGCCCCGAAGGCCGCCGCTGCCGCTTGTGATGCCAACTCCAAGTTCTTCGATTCCTCGGGCGTGGCCTCCACCCATCCCACTGCGGTGTGCCTTCATGCCACATCCCACGCCATCTGCAACTCGAGCAGCTGCCGCACCTTTGCCACGGTCATCTCGGTGCTCCTGTTGCGGTCGGATTCCGCTTAAGAGTATGATACCCTCATCGCGATAGTGCGCTAAGGGGTTAGCGCCACAAGCCGTCACAGCTACTCGGCGTAGGGTTTGGCCTAGCTCACTTAGGCATCCGGGGCCCGCTGGCATCCCTCCTTGACTTCTTCGGGCCAATACGCGGAAGTCAAGTGGCGTTAGGGCTTGACCGATATAGCGCCATGGTGTATAGTAGCCCTATGGCTAAGATACCGATCATCACAGTCGCCTCTCCAAAAGGTGGAGTCGGCAAGACCACCCTGGCCTATGAGCTGGCGGCCCTGTGGCGGGGGGTCTTGGTGGACTTCGACTGGGACTTGGGCGGAGCGACAGGGATGTGGGGCGACGATCCGGAGCATCGGGTGACGAGCGCGATGTTGCGCGGGCTCCTCATGGGCGATGGCCCGAGCCCCCGGCCCCTCCGGATGGCAGGGCGTCCCGATCTGGTGCCGTCGGATTCGCGCCTCACCGAACTCAGGGTCGATCCCGGCCGGGTCGTGGAACGCCTCACCACGTGGGCGGCCATCTGGGATCGTCCGGTCGTCGTCGACACCCATCCTGGGACGGGGGCCCTCTCCGATGGCGCGATGGCCGCAGCGGACATCATCGCCATTCCTCTCGTGCTCGGGCGGCGCGAACTCGAAGCCTTGGGTGGCTTCCTGCGACGGATGAGGGGCACAGAGCTTCCTATGGTTATTGTCCCAATGCGTTGGCGCGGTATGGCCTCTGAGCGTCATTTGCTTGAGGTATTGATGCGCTGGACGCGTGCGAGTGGAATCCCCGTCGCCCCGCCCATCGCCGACTACCCCTGGATTCATCGACGCATGCGGCGCGGAGCTCTGGTGTTGGTAGAGAACCCCGGCGCCGAAGTGGCCAAAGCCGCAGAGAACTACCGGGCGGTGGCGCGGACCATCGTCGAGCAATTGAGAAAGGAGACAGGATGAAAGACCCTCTCGACGACATGCTGGCCCAGACGCAGAGTCGGACCCCGGGCCGTTCGCCAAAGGTGCCGCCGCCGCAGGCTCGGCGGGTGGCGGGAGGCGCGGCCGGGTCCGAAGTGAAGAACGAATCCCTTCCTGGATCTGTGGCCGAGCGACGGTTTGCGCCCCGCCACCTCAGAGTCCAACTTTGGGAGGATCAGGAAACCTGGCTGCTCGAACTCACTGGGGATGCCCTGCATAGCGGAATCCGCATCGGTGACTCCGAGGTGGTGCGCCTGGCGATGGAGCATCTGAAACGGATCGGCGGGTGGGAGACCCTGCGAGAGGAACTGATCGCCGAGAAAGCGGCCCGGCTGCAACGGCACGGCCGGAGACTGTAGGGGAAACGGCCCCGGGCCTGGAGACGTTCACATGGCCTTCGATATCGACAACATAGCCGGCGCGGTGCTCGCGATCGCCGAGCGGCGGGAGGCCGTGCGCAACGATGCCGAGGCCATCTGCCGCACCGTCAACATGGAGGTCGGCGATCTCTTCGCCGTGCTGACCCACCCCAACCGGCAGAGGGTTACGCCGAAGGACGCCATGCTGACCGGGGTGGCGGCGGGACTCGCCCTAGCCCGCGGCGACACTCCCTCAGAGGATGCCTTGCGGGCCGACTGGGTCTCCTGGCGCGAGTTGCGCGAGGCGGTCCTGGCCGAGACCAAGCAGGGGTCGCGGCATCGGTAGGCGAGGTGGGCGCCGACCCCTACGATCACTGCGATGGACCGAGAGCCCACAGCAAAGGACCGGCCCGCGCGCCTGCCCCTGCTACTGATCTCAGGGGTGCCGGCGACCGGCAAGTCCACGTTTACCAGGTGGCTCGCTGAGAATCGCGGATTCCTCGCCGCGGACATAGAGCGCGGTGGGTTGGGACCGCTTGGACTCCAGTCCGAATGGGACGGAGCCGTTAGCCATGGAGGGCCGGCGAGGCTGGTGGCAGCTCTCCACGCGCTTCACCGACCCGTCGCACTTGACTGGGGCTACCCGCCGCGCAGCTTGCCGTTCGTCGAGGCCCTGTGCTCGGCTGGCGTGGGTGCCTGGTGGTTCGACGGGGATCGGGATGCGGCCCGGCGCAACTTCATCGGCAGGGGGACGGTCCCGGTAGGTGCCCTTGACCGACAGATGGCCAACATTCAGGCGGTGTGGCCTCGATTGGCGGCCTTCTACGGCGGCAGGATCATCCACACGGTCTCTGCCGAGGGCAAGTTCGTGGATTGGGCTGACGTGATCGATCGCATCGTTGGCAAGATCCCCCAGAGTTGACCGCCGCGGCGCCGACTTGCCGAGCAGTCCAGGCTGTGCCGTGCGCTACTGCGCCAGCTCTCTCCCCCGTCAATATCCCCGCGGCCGGATCCCCTGCTCCCGACCTGTACCACCAATGCCCATCCCCTCTTGACCGCGACCGCAGGAGTCCTCAACCCCGCCCATTTGCCCGCGCTCCATCCCCATCGCGACGGCGGTCACGAGGATGGGCACTGGCCGTATGCGCGACATGGGTAGGCAGACCGTACGATCACTGCCCAGCCCGATCTGGAAAGGAGTTTGCCCTCACGGAGCGCCACCGACAACCTCAGCAAACCCGATTGGGTGGGGGGCGTCTGGCAGTCGGGGACGGGGCCCTGGCATGGGCACTGACCGCACGCGCCCGACCGCGGGTGATCCCAAGGGCCTACGCTGATCTCGTGACTGTCGCCAACGCATCAGGCCCCGCCGCTCTCCCACTCCTCTTCCTCGACGTGGACGGGGTGCTATCCCCAGTCGCGGGAGAGCATATGGGCCCACTCCCGACCTGCTGGCCCGAGTGGCGTCGGGCTCCGTCCCTCAACATGCCCGTCTACTTCGCGCCGGATCTGGTGGCGCGTCTGACGGCGCTGGCCGTGGAGCGGATCTGGTGCTCCACCTGGGAGAGGGAGGTCGAGGACTTCGGGCTCTCGAAGGATCTCGGGTGGGCTGGGCAGCAGCATCTTCGGCTTCCTGGCCGCCGCCAGCCATGGAACAAACTGGTCGCGATCCGGGAGTACCTGCTACCCCAACCGGCGCGCCCTTTCATCTGGGTGGACGATGACAATCGTCTGGTCTCGAGCGGCATGAGGTGGGCCCGGACGATCCAGCAACCCCATCTGCTGATCCGGCCCGAGAAGAAGGTTGGGCTGACCCCGCGCCATGTGGAGCGGATTGAGAAGTGGGTGCGGGTGCTGGGCGATGGCGAGGTCAGCGGATGCGGCGGCCAGCCGACTTGGCGCGCCGCTGCTCGTTCCGCTCGCGATAGCTGAACGCCACCACCATGCGCTCGACCGCCGCCCTGGCCTCGGCGATCAGTGGCATGTTGGGATCGTCAACGGCCAGTGCTGCGGCCGCCAAGGCGTCCAGCCTCCGCTGCACTGAGCGGGCGTCCCGCAGGAGGGCAGCCGTGCGCTTCGCGAGCACGGATGCGGCGACGGTATCCTGGCTTGCGGCGGCCACAGGGCCATTATCCGCCGAGTTCGCACTGGCCCCACTTACGTCCTCAACCCGGCGATGGCTGGGTACAGTGACCCCATGCGCCCTCCCATCCCAGGCAACCCGAAGCGCCTCCTGGTCGCCGGCGACACCCACGGCAACTGGTTGCACTGGAAGCACGTCCTGCTCCCAGCGGCCCATGAGCACCAGGTGGAGGGGATCGTCCAACTGGGCGACTTCGGCTACTGGCCTCTGACCGGTGAAGGCCGGGACTACCTGGCCTGGCTCAGCAGCGAACTCGACGACGCCGACTCATGGATCGTGTTCGTGGACGGCAACCACGAGGACCACAAGGCCTTGCGCCAGCTCCCCCGCCGACCGGACGGCTTCGTAGAGGTCACAGACCGCATCGTGTGGGCACCTCGGGGCCACCGCTGGACCTGGGGAGGGGTCCGATTCCTGGCACTGGGTGGTGCCTACTCGATCGATCGGCAGTACCGCAAGCTCGACTCGGGGAGATGGGGCTGGTTCAAGGAAGAGGTGATCACCTCGGAGCAGGCGAAGCTGGCCAGCGCTGGTGGGGCGGTCGATGTGCTCCTTACCCACGATGCCCCCCTGGGAGCCCAACCCCGGGTGCGCATGGAGGGCGTGCCGAAGCACTCGCCTGGTGCCCAGCACAACCTCGGACTGGTCCAGGAGGTGGCTGAGTCCACCGAGCCGAAGTTGCTCCTCCACGGACACTGGCACCAGTTCCAGCAGGTCCGGCTCCCCGGGCGGGAGACGGAGGTGATCGGCCTCTCGATGGACGGGACCGAGCAGAGCTGGCTGGTTCTCGACCTGCCCGGGCTGGAGATCACCCCCGCGCCCACGACCCACTCCACCCTTGATCCGTTCGCCGAGCTTGAAGACGTGGGAGGGGGGTACCGCGTCGCCGACATCGAACGGGCACTCCTGCCCGAGCAGCTGGCTGACTTTGCGAGGCGGTTCCGTGGCCACACCGGGATGATCGACCGGATCGAGGGGCCGATCATCTACCGGAGTGACTGCGAGCGGTGGCTGCGGTGCTGGCTGGCGGCAACCGGAGGCGGAGGTGATGAGTGATGGGCGTGGCACCACGGAGTGGAGCACGGGTAGATACTCTCTCACTGGCCAATGCTGGAGGCGGCACGTGATCCAGAAGGCGGGCGGACCTGCGCCTGAGACGCGCTCCACCCACTCTCCCCGTTGGTCGTGAGCGCGCTATCAGCCATCGAAGGGTTGGCAGCTGGTGCAACTCTTCTGTTGGCTTGCGCCACGGTCTGGCTTGGCCTCCAAGCAAGGCGGGCGGCGCAAGAGGCCGCGCGGGCTCGGCTCGATCAACTCGGACCGTCCGTAACCGTTCGCGAAGCTTCCGTGGAGCGCACGCCTATAGCGCGGGATGCGGTCGGCTCCGGTTCTCACAGCCTCAAGGCGATGCTCGCGTGGCCGGAATCCCAGTGCGGACATGTGGAGCTAGGCGTACGGTGCTGGATTTTGATCGTCAACGAAGGGTCGCGCACCGCCATGGTCCGAGTGAGCCTTTCTCGAGGCACGGTACTGGAAGGAACCTGGAAGGAGCCGGAAGCAGGCGAGCTCCCAACACTGATGGACCCTTTGGCGCAGCGGAATTCATGGTGGCTGTTGGATCCTGGTGCCAAGGGGAAGATGGCGCTGGTGACTTGGAAGACTACAGCTGACTGGGCTCGTGCCGTGCACGACGCAGATGGGTCGCTTGCCACAGAGGTTCGTCTTGAGTGCTGGTCGGAGCCCGGGTCGGTGGTGGACAGGTGCTCTGTTAGTTACCGAAAGTTCCCGCTTTGGCCCGGATCAGGGGGAGGGCTGATCATAGCCGCGCCCGACTTGGTCCACCTTATTCCCGATCCGCCGCCTGATGACGCCGTCACCGTCAGCGA
>JAJYWM010000411.1:7085-20502 GCA_021791455.1 bacterium
CATATCCAAAATGACCCGCCGAGGTCACGGTGAGGGCTCGATCTACCGGCGGCAGGATGGCCGCTGGGCAGCAGCTATCACACTGCCAAACGGACGGCGACAAGCCTTTTACGGCCGATCTCGTGCAGAAGTCGCCGCCAAGCTCAGCTCGGCCATGAAGGCTCGGGATGCGGGTAGGAGCCTGCCATCCGGCAGGGAGACGGTCGCCCACTTCCTGGAACGCTGGCTCGATGTGGTGAAACCTCAGCTCCGGGAGCGAACGTGGCGACGGTATGAGCAGCTGGTGCGTAATCAAGTCGTCGAAGAACTGGGCAGTCGCCGACTCTCATCACTCCAAGCACCTGACCTCCAAGCCCTCTACTCCCACTTGTTGGGCGGCGGGCTGTCACCCACCACGGTCCGCCACGTGCACATGCTGCTCCACAGGGCACTGGGGCAGGCGGTCAGATGGGGGCTGCTCCCTAGGAACGTTGCCAGCCTGACCGACCCTCCGCGCATGGCCGTGCATGAGATGCAGACCCTCAGCCCAGAGGAGGTCCGCAAGTTCTTGGCAGTTGCTGCAGAGGACCGCCTAGCGGCGCTTTGGCTCCTGGCTGTCACCACCGGGATGCGGCAGGGTGAGCTGCTGGCTTTGCGCTGGTCCGATCTCGACCTGGATCACGGGGCCCTCCAGGTGACAGGCACCTTGCAGAGGCTCCCGCACCAAGGAATGGTCCGAACCGAGACCAAGACAGCCCGGTCGCGGCGGCGCGTGCTCCTGGGCGAGTCCGCCATCGCCGCTCTGAGACAGCGAAAGGCGGAGCAGGCCGCAGACCGCCTCAGTGCCTCGACCGACTGGCAGAAGACTGACCTGGTGTTCACGAACGCCGTTGGCAAACCGCAGGACCCCTCTGAACTCCTCCGGCTCTTCAAGACACTCCTCGCAGCCGCGGGCTTGCCGCGGATCCGGTTTCATGACCTGCGGCACACAGCCGCGACCCTGATGCTTCGGCACGGCGTCCATCCGAAGGTCGCGGCGGACATGCTGGGGCACTCTACGGTCGCGATCACCTTGGACCTCTACTCTCACTCGACCGAGCCAATGCATCGTGAGGCAGCCGACATCCTGGAGGGTGTCGTCCGGGGCGCCTGAGATCGATTGCTGTCGTTCTGCTGTCACTCACCAGTCGGCTCTCCCTATGCAATGGTCCTTGGGAGGAACATTTGATCTCAAGATGGCGGAGGGAGAGGGATTCGAACCCCCGGAAGCGTTGCCGCCTCAGCGGTTTTCAAGACCGCCGCAATCAACCGCTCTGCCATCCCTCCTAGCTACTAGGAAATCGTACACGGACGAAGTGAAAGGCAACACCCGGGCACAACGTTGGCCAAAGGCACTAGCAGAAATGGGTAATGCCGGTCCTGGGAGTGCCACCCTGTTCGACTCCGTGGATGCCGCGAGCGGCGCGGTCACCGACCCTGACGCTGGGCTTGCCTTCTACGGAGATGCGCTCGGACACAGTCTGCTTTGGCGAGATGACGACATCGGCCAGGCCGGGACTGAACTCCCAGGGTCCGCCATCGAGCACGTGCTCAGCACCCGGTAACAGTACGGACCGAGCTGGAAGGGGGAGTCAGCCGCCCACGCCGCAGTGGCGGTTCGAGCACCTGGTGATCGGGTGGTTTCGGGGCCAGCCAACACGACTGCTGTGCCCGTCGCCGTTGTCGAGGATCCATCCGGCAACTTGCTCGTCATCCTCGACTCGTTGAACGCCGGGCACAAGACCGGCGACCCCCGGATGGTGACGGGTGGACCCAGCGCCCAGTAGACCAGGGCAGCTATCCCGGGCGAATCCAGGGAGGCCGGCCAACGGCCGCGGTATTGGAGCGGGCGGCCGCGATGGTTGAGGCAGCGATCCTCACGTTCTCTGACCATCGATGCGCTCGCGGCGCATGGAGTCGTGCCCCCTACCATGCCCATCGCCCCATGCGCTGGGCCCCACGAGCGACATGGGTAACCCTGATGTCGTGCGTCAGTCGAGTTCGGTCATCCCACCAAGGTACGGTCTCAGCCGCTCTGGAATGACGACGGACCCGAGTTCCGTCTGGTACGTCTCGAGGAGGCAATCAAAGGTTCTGGGAAGCGCCAGGGCGCTGCCGTTTAGGGTATGCACGAACTCTGGCCGGGAGCCGGGCGTGCGGAACCGAATCCCAGCCCGACGGGCCTGGAAATCACCGAAGGCGGAGCAGGACGACACCTCCAGATACCGGCCGAGACCAGGGGCCCACGCATCGATGTCATACTTCTTCCACTGCGCGAACCCCATGTCACCGCTGCACATGAGGCGCACTCGGTAGTGCAGACCGAGGGCTCTGAGCACCGACTCGGCGTCACTCACGAGACTCTCCAGTTCGTCCAGAGACCGCTCGGGGTGGACGAACTTTACCAGCTCCACCTTGCTGAACTGGTGGAGACGAATGTAGCCTCTGGTGTCACGTCCAGGGGCCCCTGCCTCGCTGCGCCAGCACGGCGTCCAAGCCACGTGTCGGATCGGCAGTTGGGACGCCTCCAGGATCTCCTCACGATAGAGGTTGGTCAGAGGAACCTCCGCCGTCGGGATGAGGAAGCGATCCCCCTCCACCACATGAAAGGCGTCCTCTTCGAACTTGGGAAGGTTGGCTGTGCCCACCATGCAGTTGCGGTTGACCAGATACGGTGGCGCCACCTCCTGATAGCCGTGTTCTGCCGTGGCCATGTCCAACATGAAGGTGCTGAGAGCGCGTTCCAGCCGGGCGCCCTTCCCCCTCAGCACGGCGAAGCGACTGCCCGATATCTTGACCGCTCTATCGAAATCGAAGATTCCCAGTGCCTCACCCAGGTCATAGTGAGGCCGCGGGCTGAAGGGGAAGGAGGGAGGCTCTCCCCAGGTGCGGACGACCCGGTTGTCATCGTCGGAGGTGCCGTCGGGGACCGACTCGTGAGGAGGGTTGGGGACCGTCAGCAAGAGCTGGTCGAGCCCCTCCTCCATCTCCTTGCGGCGCTGGCCCGTCGTCTGAATCCGCAGCTTCAGATCCGCAAGTTCGCTCCGCAGTTGCTCCACCGGAGCCGCCTTGTCCCCCGCGATCTGCTGAAACCGGAGGGAGCTCGCCTTGAGCTCGGCTCTGAGCGACTCCTCCTCGCCCAGTGCCAGCCGGTGTTCCCGGTCGAGGGCCAGGATCTCGTCTATCGGAGCGGTCTCTCCCTTGCGCAGCGCACCCGCCCGCACCAGATCTGGGTGGTCGCGGATGTACTGGAGCGCGAGCATAGAGATAAAGGTTAACGGTTGACCGCGCCTATCCTTCCCGGGGTCGCAGGGTGGGGAAGAGCAGCACGTCGCGAATGCTCGGCGCCCCGGTGATCAACATGACGAGACGGTCAACCCCGAGACCGATTCCTCCGGCCGGTGGCATCCCGTGCTCCAGCGCCTCGACGAAGTCCTGGTCGAACGGCTGAGCCTCTGGATCCCCGGCTCGGCGGCGCCGAGCCTGCTCCTCCAGGCGCTCCCGTTGCTCAATCGGGTCGTTCAGCTCGGAGAAGGCGTTGGCCAGCTCGCGGCCGGCCACGACCAGCTCGAAGCGCTTGGCGAAGCGCGGGTCCTCCTCCCGCCGCGCGAGTGGGGATACCTCCACGGGATGGCCGGTCACGAATACGGGACTGTCCAACCTGCGCTCCACCAACTGGTCGTAGACCTCGAAGAGAATCCGCCCCGGACCGGCTCCCGCCGGCAGCACGGCTCCCAGCTCCCTCGCCTGCCGCGCCATCTCCGCCGCGTCATCCCAAGCGGCGACGGCGTCGAACCCCGCGAGCTCTTTGACCAGCGAGGCCATGGTCCTGACCTGGTACGGCTGGCTCAAGGCGGGGGATGGTGTAGCGCCCAGGGCCTCTGCCGCCCGGCACGCCCCCGCCACCATCGCCTGGCACAGGTCCATCATCGATCCGAGGTCACCGTAGGCCTCGTACGCCTCTAGCAGGGTGAACTCCGGGTTGTGCCTGGGCGAGACGCCCTCGTTGCGGAAGGTACGGCCGATCTCGAAGACTCGCTGGAAGCCGCCGACCAGAAGCCGCTTGAGGTACAGCTCCAGGGCTATTCGCAGGTAGAAGTCGGTGTCCAGCGCGTTGTGATGGGCCACGAACGGGCGCGCGTCCCCGCCGCCTGGGATCTCCTGGAGAACCGGAGTCTCCACCTCCAGGTATCCTCTCGCCTCCAGGACCTGGCGCAGGGAGGAGACTATCGCCGACCGCTGGCGGAAGCGCTGGCGCCGCTCTGGGTCCGATAGCAGATCCAAATACCGTCTGCGGTAGCGCAGTTCCGGGTCGACCACCCCACGGTGCTTTGCAGCCGGAGGCCGGAGTGCCTTCGCCAGCAGGGTGAGCTCCTCCACCTCAAGACTGGGCTCCCCAGCCTTGGTCCTGGTCAGGTGACCCGCGGCCCCCACTATGTCCCCAAGGTCCAGCTCCGCCAGCAGGTTGAGAGCGCCAGGAGTCCTTCTGGTCACCAGAAGCTGGAGCCTACCTGACTCGTCATAGCAGTCGGCGAAGCCGATGCCGCCAGAGCGGCGGATTCGCAGCAGCCGGCCGGCAACGGAGGTCGTGGTGCCCACAGCCCCCGGTGCCTCAGGGGCGGCCTCGTGGGCCCGCTCGCAGGTCATCTGTGGGTGAAAATCGACTCCCCAGGGCGGAGTCCCCATCTTCGCCAGAGCGAGAGCCTTGCGCCGGCGGTCCCCGAGGACGTCCCCACCGTGTTCTACGCCCTCACCCGGCCCGCGGTTCACGCCACCTTGAGAATCTGGACCCGACGGGCTCCACCGGGAGTCTCGACCTCCACCTCGTCCCCGGTGCGGCGGCCCATCAGGGCCTTGCCCACGGGGGACTCGAGGGAGATCTTTCCAGATCCAGCGTCGGCCTCGGCGGGGCCGACGATGGTGTAGCTCGTCTCTCCGAACTCGTCCTTCACCTCGACCCGAGAGCCCAGGTGGACAAACCCATCTACCTTCTCCTCGGTGTCGATCAGGCTGGCGTTGCGGATCATCTGCTCGATGGTCATGATCCGCCCCTCGATGAACCCCTGGTCGTTCTTGGCGTCGTCGTATTCGGCATTCTCGCTGAGGTCGCCGAACTCCTTGGCGTGCTTGATCCTCTGCGCTATCTCCGGTCGCCTCTCATTGATGAGGAAGTCGAGCTCCTCCTGCAGCTTCTGCAGCCCCTCAGGCGTCAGGAGTACCGGCTTGTCCTGCATTGCTCACCCGCTCCTTACCGGCGTCAACCGGCCTCATTGGCACCGCCCGCGCCGAATCCAATGGGCACAGGTCGGGAAATGGAAGTCTACCTAAACCTTGACGCCCTCGCAAGCTGCGCTTCGACACAGCCGTAGCCGAACCTTCACCAGTTCGGAATTTGCCCGCCCCTCGCAGTGGTGCTAACCTAGCCTTGGTCGCGAGAGTGGATCTCCTGACCCTCAACTAGCCCCCCCCTCTCGGGGCGTCCCTTTCGGGGGGCGCCCTTTTTTTATGCTCAGGCCCGCGGTCTGTTCATCTCCTCCAGGACCCTGAGTCCCTCCAGCAGCACCAGGGGATCGATCACATCCACCCCGTCCACCAGGGGCGCGACCAGTGGGGAGAGGCCCCCGGTGGCGACCACCCTGGCGGCCTCCCCAATCTCCCCTCTGATCCTCTTGATGAGACCCTCGGCCTGGGCCGCCGCACCGTACATGATCCCCGCCTGCATCGAGGACACTGTGGTCCGGCCCAGCACCCGGTCGGGGGCCACCAGGTCCACTCGGGGCAACCGGGCGGCACGAGAAAAGAGGGCGTCCACCGAAAGCTGTAGCCCGGGGGCGATGGCGCCCCCCAGGTAGTTGCCGCGGGCATCAATGGCGTCGAAGACCGTGGCCGTGCCGAAGCTCACCATGACCGCCGGCCCTCCGTAGCGATGCCGGACCCCGACCGCCGTCGCGATCCTGTCAGCGCCCACGTCCCGGGGAGGGTCGTAGTGGATCTCCATGCCGGTTCTGGTTCCCGGCCCCACCATCATGGGCTCGACCCCGAGGTAGGTGTGAGCCATCTCCACCAGTGCCTGGTTCAGGGTGGGGACCACGCAGGAGACGGCAACCGACCCGATCTCGGTGGGAAACCCGCGCTGCTGCAGAAAGCTCAGCACCTGTAGCCCCAGCTCGTCCGGGGTGGCGTCGCGCCTGGTGGCAAACCGCCCATGGGCCAGCAGGCCCTGATCTCGGAAGACCCCGATCGTCAGGTTGGAGTTACCCACATCGATCGCCAGCAGCAAGCGTGTTCCTCCCAGGGGATGCCGCGCCGAAGCTCCGATTGCGCTGCCGACTATATCGGGGTTCGAGGGCCCGCCGTCGAACCCCTGCGAGCCGGTCCCGCGGCATGTCCGATACTGAGACCAAGCGCACCCCATATCCGCCCTCCACCCGCGGGAGCACCACCAAGTGGCTCGAAGTTGACAACTGCCGCCCAGACCAGGACCACAAGACCCGGGATCTCTCTGCGCATCGGGACGGTGGAGCTGGACAACCCCATCTTCATCGCTCCGATGGCGGGGATCACCGATCGCCCGTTCCGAGATCTCGCCAGGGAGTTGGGCGCCGGCCTGACCTGCACCGAGATGACCGCCGCCGCCGCCGTCGTGAGGGCCCCGGAGGACGCCGTCGAGCGGGTCCTGGACCTGCGGGGTGATGAACACCCGGTGGCGGCCCAGTTGGTCGGCTGCGATCCCAAGATGATGGCGGACGCCGCCCAGATCTGCGTCGCCAAGGGCGCGGACATCATCGACATCAACCTCGGCTGTCCTGTTTCCAAGGTGGTGCGGCTCGGTTCCGGCGCCGCCCTGGCCCGCGAGATCCGTGCGACCGCGGCAGTGCTGGAGGCGATGGTGCAGGCGGTGCCGGTGCCGGTCACCGCCAAGATGCGTCTCGGCTGGGACCACCAGAGCATCAACGCACCGGAGCTGAGCCGGGCGCTCGAGGATGTCGGAGTTCAGGCGGTCACGATCCACGGGAGGACCAGGGCTCAGCGCTATACGGGATTCGCCGACTGGGCCGAGATCGGCAGGGTGAAGGAGGCGGTCCGAGCGATCCCGGTCCTGGGTTCTGGCGACGTGCGCGACCCGGCCCAGGTGGAGGCCCGGATCCGCCAGGGAGTGGTGGACGGGGTCGTCATCGCCCGCGGGATGATGGGCGATTGGCACCTTCTGCAGCAGACCGTGAGCCAGCTCCGCCACGGCGACCCTGGGCCGGACCCCAGCTTCGAGGAGAGGGTGCGCTTGGCGCGCCGTCACTGGCTCTCTGTGGTGGATCACCACGGCGAGCGCCGGGGCGTACGGCTGGCGCGCAAGTACCTGGTCTGGGCCATCAAGGGTTGCAGCGGCGCCGCGCGCCTGCGGGCCAGAGTGGCGGACCTCTACACCAAGGCCGACTTGGAGGAGCTCTACTTTGAGATCGTGGCCGCCGGCGAGGGTCCCCACGGCTGGCAGCGGCCCATCTTCGTCAGCGGCGAGGGGTGATGTTGCCGTGACCGCTGGAAAGCGGCACCTGGTCTGTCCTTACGGCTGTCAGCCAGGCCGCTTCGAGCTTATCGGCGGAGCGGTCTTCGTGGATCCCCGCGGCCTCTACCTGAGCCACGAGGAGAGGCTGGCGTCCTTCCGCTGCGAAAGCTGTGGGTCGGTGGCTGTGGACCTGGCCGAGGCCGCCGCCGCACGCGCCCGTGAGAGTGGATCGGCGGGGCAGCTGACGGTCACCTGCCCCGCCTGCGGCACACGGTTGTTGCCCCCTTTGGAGATGGACCCTGGATCCCAGCTGGAGTGTCCCAACTGCGGAGCGGTCTTCTCCTTCGAGGAGGGGTCCCAGCACCTCCTGGGCAACTTCAGCGAGGCGCCGGAGGACCTTTCCGCCCCCTGACCGGTCGATCGGTGGGGCCCCAATCCATCACCGGACGCCGCTTCGCGCCCTAGCAAGGCTCGCTCAAGTCATAAAGACCGACTGGTCAGTCGTTATACTCGCGATATGCCGAAGGTCGGTGAGGAGCACCGGGCCGCCCGGCGCCAGCGACTCATCGACGCCGGCTGGCGCTGTCTTGCCCACACCGGCTACCGCGACCTCACTGTCGACCAGGTGTGCCGGGAGGCGGCGGTCAGCAAGGGCTCCTTCTACGGCTCCTTCGCTCACAAGCGGAGCCTGCTGCTGGCGCTGCTGGAAGACGACTCAGCTTCCCTGAGGGCCGCCATGATGGATCTTGAGACCGGGGAGCCCGACCCCAGCCGAAGGTTGCGCGCGTTCGCCGCCCACATGTTGGCGCGCGCCGAGTCCCCTGAGCATGTGCAGATGCTGGCGGACCTCTGGGCCGCGATGCTGACCGACCCCGCGGTGCGGGAGACCCTGAGGCACACCATTGCGGAGAGGCGAGCGATCCTGCGCTCCTGGGTGGAGGACGGCATCGCCAGCCACCGGATAACCCCGACTCCCGCAAACGCTCTGGCGTCCCTGATGCTGGCGCTGGGGGAGGGGCTCACCCTGCATGCCGGACTCGACGAGGCGGGATTCCGCTGGGAGAACATCCGCCTCACGGTCGACCTTATCCTGGCCGCGCTCGAACCCTCATGAGACCCGGATGGCGTTCTCTGGTGGCGCGGGTCCGAAGGCGCCCACCAGGTGGGCCACGCCCCGGAGACCCCGAGCCAAGAGCGGCCCGGGGATGGCTTCGGGCGGCGGGGCACCTGGCCCGTCGGGTGCGGCACACCCAAAGGTGGACAAGGCGGCACGACCGACCCGAGCCCACCCCGGTCAGACCTCCGCGCCGTGGTCTGAACAACGCGCGCCTCACCTGGGAGGGACCATTCTTTGAGGCGGGTTGGACCAACTGGCGCATCCTCGGGAGCCGGCTGGGCGCCCGCATCAGCCGCCTCCCTTACGCCACCAAATGGCTGGTCCTCGGGGCCGCGATCGGAGTGGTGGCTGGCCTCGGCGCCATTCTCTTCTACACGGCGCTGCAGGTGGGCACCCACCTATTCCTCAGTGATCTCGCCGGGTACCACATCCCCACCCCCGGAGGCGAGGGCAACGCTCCGGGGTCCTCGGGGTTCGCGAGACCTTGGGCGATTCCGCTCGTGGTCGGGTTGGGCGGCCTCATCTCCGGCCTGCTCATCTTCACCTGGGCGCCCGAGGCTGAGGGCCATGGCACTGACGCCGCCATCGAGGCTTTTCATCGCAACCCCCGGGGCATCCGGCTGCGCGCGGTGGCGGTCAAGATTGTCGCTTCCGCAGTCACCATAGGCTCAGGAGGGTCAGGGGGCAGGGAGGGGCCGACGGCCCAGATCAGCGCCGGGTTTGGATCGCTCTTGGCCAGGACGCTCGACCTCTCCCCGGACGATGGGCGGCTGGCCGTGGCGGTTGGCATCGGGTCAGGCATCGGGGCTATCTTCAGCGCCCCACTGGGAGGGGCCGTGCTGGCGGCCGACATTCTGTATCGAGATGACTTTGAGTTCGCGGCCCTCTTCCCTGGTCTGGTCGCCTCGGTGATCGCCTACCTCATATTTGGAGCGGTCGAGGGCTATCGCTCACTCTTCACCGTGAGTGGTGGATACCACTTCTCGAGCCCGGGCCAGCTTCTGTGGTTCGCCGTGATCGGGATCGCGGCGGGCCTGATCGGGCTCCTGTATGCGAAGGGCTTCTATCGAGTGGTGGCCCTGAACGCGCGGCTGCCGTTCAGTCGCAAGCTGCGTCCCGCCTTGGGCGGACTTCTGGTGGGCTCGATCGCCCTGGCGCTCCCGGAGGTGCTGGGCACCGGATACGGCTGGGTCCAGAAGGGATTGGGACCAAGCCTGCTGGCAATCCCGCTCTACGCCGTGCTGCTGCTTCCGTTCGCCAGGATCCTGGCCACCTCCCTATCCATCGGCACCGGCGGGTCGGGCGGAGTGTTCGGTCCCGGGATGGTCATCGGCGCGTTCACCGGAGCCGCCGTCTGGAGGGTGCTGGAGCCGTTCGCTCCCTTCGTGCCCCACGATCCGGCCTCGTTCGTGGTGGTCGGGATGATGGCGTGCTTCGGTGGGATCGCCGGGGCACCCCTGGCGGTCATGCTGATGGTGGCGGAGATGACCGGGACCATCTCCCTGCTGGTCCCCGCCATGGTCGCGGTCGCCATCGCCACCTTTATCGTGCGCCGCTTCGACGACAGCATCTACAGAAGCCAGCTTCGCACCCGCGCCGACTCTCCCGCCCAGAGGCTGCAATTCGGCCTGCCGCTGCTGGGCGGGATCCAGGTGAGCACGGTGGCCTCGGAGCCGCTGGTAATCGTCAGGGATTCAATGAGGGCGGCGGAGGCTTTACAGCTGCTTCGCTCCCACACGGTGCCCGGGGCCCCGGTCGTGGATGGGGAGGAAATCTACCTGGGCACGGTGACGGAAGAGGTCATCGCGGGCGCACTCGCCCAGGACGCCTCACCCTCGCTATCGGATTTGGTCGACTTCACCACGCCGACGGTCGCCGCCACGGCCCACCTGGACACGGCCCTCGACTCCATCACCCAGGCCGGGGGACATTGGGTGACCGTGACAGATGGTGCGCGGCACGTGCTCGGTGTGCTCACCTTCGGGGACCTCGTGACCGGCTACCAGCGCGCGCTGTCCAGCAACCTCGGGGTCATGACCCAGGTGAGCGGTCACATCATGAGCCTGGAGGAGCGCATCGGGGAGGGCTCACCGCTCATCGGCCGACCGCTCCGCGATGTGACCATGCCCTCTGGATGCATCGTGGTGACAGTGCTGCGCGGCACGGAGCTGACGTTCGCCACGGCCAGCACGGTGCTGGAGGCCGGCGACGTGGCCAGCGCCCTCGCCTCCCCGGAGGAGGCGGAACGCATGCGCCAGCTGATGCGCGGTGCTGAGGGACCGATCAACCCCTCGGTGGAACGCGGCAGCCAACTCATGTGACCCGGCAGATCCCCAGCCGGGACGGCGGCTAACCCTGGAGCGGTCTAGCGGGGCTCCTCAGCGACCGGGCCAGGTACGGCGCTGGTCAGTGTCCGCTCCACTTCGGAGGCAAGCTCCGGGTTGGCGTGAACGGGACATCTGGCGGCGGCGGTACCGGCGTCGGCGGGGGTGGCGGCCAGCGCTTCAACGACCGCCGCCTCCAGCTGGGGGTTGGCATGCACCGGGCATCCACCTCGCGTCGCATTCCCTTCCGACTCACCATCTGAGGCGGCTGGCGCCACGAATCCAGGCGTGGTGCCCTCCTCTCGGGGACGCAGGCGGGCGACGGTGGGAGAGGCCTCCCTGGGCACGTAGCGCCCTCCAGTGCCCCCAGCGGCATATGTCAGGAGCGCCCGGTCAACATCGTCACCCTCCTGGAAGGATTCGTCGAATCCATTTTGGTCGCGCGGCTGGCGGTCCGGGTCGAGGTCGTCCTGCAACGGTGTGCGGTGGGGCTGAGCGTTGGCGGACCGGCCCAACTCCGGTTCGATCAGGGGACCCGCGACCTGCAGGGTGACCACGGTCAGGCGGCGCATCCTGGCGACCTTCTCGACCTTCGCCTTGATCCGGCGGCGCAGATACCCGGCTGGCATTTCATGGAGAAGGTTTCGGGCCTCGGTCGACCATCCGATCTTGCGGTTGTCGAAGGTGAGCTCCTCGGTCACCTCGCCCTCGGACTCGGCCTCCCGCATCAGGGTCTCGTGGTCCACCTGGGAGAAGCCGTCCTGGGTTCCCCCGCAGACCGGGCAGGAGACCGGACGCACTCCGTGAGCTGTGTAACCGCACTCGCGGCAGATGTGCACCTCGCGCTCGTTCTTGACCACCGCGGCAGCCTCTCGCTGGATGCCAATGGCCGAGGACGCCTCGGGAGGCAGGATGTCGCCCAAAGCTGCGGTCACCAAATCCTGGGAGATTATGGAGTGCCCCCGCTCCATCGACCAGCGCAGCACAGCGGTCCTGGCCAATCCCTGGGCCGAGCATGGGATCCTCTCCAGCACCTCGTTCGCCTCCGGGGTCCAGACCACGGACGCCGCTCCCTGGACGTCGATGGGCGGCACATAGGTGCGGGAGGAGAGCATCACACTGCAGGGGGCAAGTCGCAGCAGGTTCTCACTGTTGCCGCCGATGTCCATGCCCTGGTCCGAGTGCACCCCGATCCGGCCGCAGACGAGCAGGGACGCGTCCTTCTCCCGCACGTAGCGCAGAACCTGCTCGAAGGCCTTGCCATCCAGGAGGGTGATGGGCAGGTCGTAGCCCTCGGCACGCGCCACCTCCTTGGCCACCTTCAGATGCGACGAGTAGATCATCGCCAGACCGGTGTCGATGATCTCCTCATGCAGGGCCTCCTGCTCCTTGAAGCGGAAGACCTTGCTCGCCTTCTCCGAGAGGACTCCCACGATGCCGTTGAACAGGACGTAGTGCAGGTACGGGTCATAGACGGACACGGCCTCGACGGGGAGGTCCAGGGCTCGCCCCATCTCCAGCGCCGAGCGCAGACCGGCGAAGGACTGGGGAGAGCCGTCTATGGCGACTACGATTGGTCCGTCCAGCGTCTGCCGCCCCTCGCGGTGGCGGACCACGATGGTGTCGCGGTGGGCCCGCCGAACCACGCGATCCACACAGGTCCCGATCTGGGTCTCCTTGACCTGCCCCAGCCCGCACGCCCCCATGATCACCAGGTCGTAGTCCGACTCCTCGATGTCCTTGACCAGCACCTCCCAGTTCTTCCCGTCGAAGGTCTTGGGGGTGAACGGCACGCCCTCCTGCAGGCAGAGCCTCTGCGTCTCCTCAAGGTAGGAATCTGAAATCAGCCCCAGCCCGGTGGTGATCAGGCTGTCGTGGATCTTGCGCTGACGCTCCAGCTCAACCTCGTCCTGATACTCCTCAGGCAGGGTGTACTCCATCTGCTTGAAGCGGTAGTCGTGCAGCCTTGCGGCGTACACGTGGCTGCCCACGAGCTCAGCTCCGCTCGCCTTGGCCAGACGGATTCCGAACTCGGAGGCGGCGGTGGAATGATCGGAATTGTCCAGCGGCAGATAGATCTTGCGGTACATCAGGGTTCCCGTTAAGCGGATGGTCGCTCTGCTGTGATCCTAGCAACTTTGGCTGGGCTTCAGATGCGGGGAGGGGATCCCCCGAGCTGGTCCTGTTGCTCAAGCCACCGTCTCGTCGCCGCCAGCCGACGGCCGCAGCTTCGCAGCGCCCGGGATGTGGCCCTTGGGCCCGGCGCCCCTACCTGCTCGCGCCGCGCCAGGGACGCGCGCGCGCTGAAAAGGTCTTGCTGGCAAGGGTCGCAGGGCAGCCCGAGCTCCTGCCAGGAGGAGTGCAGCCAGGAGTCCAGGGGCAGGCCCACCTCTCGGGATCGGTGGACCGCCAGGCCGACCATCTCATGGGCCTGCCGGAACGGCATCCCCGATGCCA
>JAJYWM010000439.1 GCA_021791455.1 bacterium
CCTCGGCTTCTGGCTCTCCAACACCGGGATCGTCTTGGTCCTGACGGTGGGCTTGGTGGTGCTGGTGGCGGCCCGGGGAAGGACCCCGGCCAGGTCCCGTCGACTCCAGCTTCTGCGCTTCTGGGCGCCGGGCTGGATCACTTTCTTGCTGGCCAACCTCGTCATTACCCAGCCCTGGAACTGGGACAACACCAAGCTGCTGAGCTACTGGTACCTGGTGGCCGCCATCCCTCTCGCCTGGCTCCTTACCCAGGTGCCGCGGGAAACCTGGCTCCGGGTTCTGGCGGCCCTGGCCACCTTGACGCTCCTCGCCAGCGGGATCCTGGCCGAGCTGGCCGGGATGGAAGGGAGGAGCAACGCCTTCCAGACGCCCCCCAGCGGTGCCACCGCCACTCTGGCCGGTCCGGCGGGGCTGACCGTCGCCAGGGAGGTGGAGCGGAGGACCAGCCCGCGGGCCATCTTCCTCACCGAGGGTCAGCCCAACGACCCTGTCACCTCGCTTGCCGGGCGCACCGCGGTGCTGGGGTACTACGGCTGGCTCTGGAGCTACGGTCAGCCGCTGGCCGCCCGCTACCGGGCGGTGCAGCTGATGTACGCCGGCTGCCCGGCTTCCGGCCGCTGCCAGGTGGGCTACCTCCTGGCCCGTTACCGGGTCGCCTACGTGGAGTTCGAGCCCGGCGATTACAACCAGATCTCCGTCAACCTCGCCTGGTACCGCAGCCAGCACCTGCCGGTGGTGGCCTCGGCCCCGGGCTACCTGATCTTCGATGTCCGCAGTCTCTGGCGCTGAGAGCCGGCGCTCCAGCCATACTCCGGGGGTGATTCCCGGGGGCCACCACCTTTGCTAGACGGGCACTGCCACCTGGTACCCCCCTGGCTGCGGGCGGCCGGTTCCGCGGCCTGGAGCGATCCTTGGTTCGCCACCTGCCACGGCGCGGCCCATCCTCGCTTCGCCTCGGGTCAGGACGTGGTGGCCGAGTTGGACCGGGAGGGCGGCGGACGAGCGGTCGTATTCGGCTGGCCCTTCTCCGATACAGGGCTGCTGGCCGAGGTGAACGACTGGGTCGCTGAGGAGGTGGCGGGCCACCCGACCCGGCTGACCGGCCTTGCGGTGGTCAACCCCGCCTCGGAGCACGCCGCCTCCGAGCTGGAGCGTTGCCGGGGTATCGGCCTCGTGGGGTTGGGAGAGATCAACGCCGACGGCCAGGGGTTTGACCTCGAATGGGTGGGGGGGTTACGCCGAGTCCTCATGGCCTGTTCAGAGTTGGGCTGGCCGGCCCTCCTCCACTGCAGCGAGCCCGTGGGCCACGATTACGCCGGCAAGGGCACGGCCAGGCCGGACCGCCTCTGGCGGCTCCTCGGCCCCCTACTAGAGGAGGCTCACGGGCTGAGGCTCTGTCTGGCCCATCTTGGGGGTGGCCTTCCCCTGTACGCCCACATGCCCGAGGTGGCGCGGCTCTGCCGCGACCTCTGGTTCGACACAGCAGCCCTGCCCTACCTGTACTCGGAGATGGTGCTGGCTGACGTCGCCCGGCTGATTGGCCGGGAGCGGATCTGCTTTGGCACCGACTTCCCGCTTCTGCGACCGAGCCGCTACCGTACCCATCTGGAGGCGGTCCCCGGGCCCGACGGCCGGGATCCCTGGCTGGAGGAGGCGACACTGCGGTGGGTGGCGGGATGAGCGAGACGCGGGGGCTGGCGTTCGCCGTGGTCTCGATGGAGGGACCAGACGAGTACAGCCAGGCCGGCGGCCTGGGGGTGCGAGTCGCCCACCTCAGCTCGGCCCTGGCCGCCGCGGGGTACCCCACCTGGCTCTACTTTGTAGGCGATCCGGGACGCCCAGCCACCGAGGTGCGGGATGGGGTGACCCTCAGGCGGGTGGCCCAGGAGGTCTCTCGCCAGCACCCTCGGGGGGTGTACGACGGGGAGGGGCTCAAGGCCGCCCACCTGGCCGCCACCTTCCCTGCCGAGTTGGTCCTCCACTTCGCCCTGCCCCAGCTGCGCGAGGACAGGACCCCCGTGGTGCTCTTCGAGGAGTGGCACACCGCCCCCCTGGTCCGGCGGGTATCGGACTTCCTCTGGCAGGAGGGAGCGAGGGACCGCTCGCTGCTGGTCTGGAATGCCAACAACCAGTTCGGATTCGAGGCCATCGACTGGGCGGCCCTCGCCTACACCTCCTCGGTCACGACGGTGAGCCGCTACATGCGGGTCCTGCTCCAGGCACGGGGCGTCGACCCCTTGGTGATCCCCAATGGAATCCCGCTCTCGGCCCTGCGCCGGCCTCCGGGGGCCGCGGTCCAGCGGCTGCGGCGGGCAGCCGGGGAGCGCCAGTTCGTCCTCAAGATCGGGCGCTTCCACCCCGACAAGCGCTGGGCCCAGGCGATCTCCGCCCTGGGCGAGCTCCGCCGCCGAGGGGTTCCTGTGCGGATGCTGGCCCGCGGCGGAGGCGAGTCCTACGGCCGGGAGCTCATGCGTTCCGCCGAGGGGCTCGGCCTCCGGGTCGCCACCTGGCGGGCGCCTGTTCGCTCCGCCTCCGACCTGGCTGTGGCGATAGAGGCCAGCTTGGAGGCGGACATCCTGGAGCTGGCCACCTTCCTGCCCGAGGCCCTGCTCCCGGTGCTGTACGCGGCGGCCCAGGCGGTGCTGGCCAACTCCGGGTTCGAGCCCTTCGGGCTGGTGGGTCTGGAGACCATGGCGGCCGGGGGGGTGGCAGTGGTGGGGGCGACCGGTGAGGACTACGCCCGGCACCGCCACAACTGCCTGGTGGCGCAGACCGACGAGGCCTTCGAGCTGGCTGGGATCGTGGAGTCGCTTGTAGCCGAGCCGGAGCTGGAGCGCTCCATCCGGAGGGCCGGTCGGGCCACCGCCAGGACCTACACCTGGCCCGAGGTGGTGGCCGGGGATCTGGTTCCCCGACTGCCTCTGCTCGCGGCCCGACAGATGGTGCGCTGGCCGTCCCTGCCTAAGGGGTGAGTTTCAGCAGCGCTCCCCAGCGCCGCCGACTCAGGTCCCTGGTGCTGCTGGCCCTGACGTTCTTTGTGGGGTTCAACCTGAGGGCCGCCGTCCTCGGCGTCCCCCCCGTCCTCAGCTCGGTCCGCGTCCAGCTCCACCTCAGTTACTCCCAGCTGGGTCTCCTGGGGGGTATTCCGATCCTGGCCTTCGGCCTCACTGCCATCCCGGCCGCCCACCTGGTCCGCCGGCTGGGAGGCTGGAAGGTCGTGGTGGCGGGACTGGGGCTGGCGGCGGCGGGCGAACTGCTGCGGGTGGTGCCCTTCCAGCCCGCCGCTCTGTTCGTGGGCACGGCGATCATGGGGGTGGGGATCGCCGCCACCCAGCCCGGCCTGCCGGTC
>JAJYWM010000074.1 GCA_021791455.1 bacterium
AGATACCGCCGCAGAGGGCAGTAGCGAGATGGCGAATGGTACGGAGCGAGGTCGGAGGACACAACCGCTTCGTCCGCTCTCGGCGCCCACCGGGGCGGCGCCGAGCTCAGGTCAGCTCATGTCGGGCCAGGCGGCAGGCTCGGCCTCACTACCCTCAGCGTCCTCTCCACCGACCTTCTGCTGGAACCTTGCTGCCACCATCTGCTGAGCCATCGCCTTGGGCACGCCGAACTTGACCAGGGAACGCACCTCATCCGCCATCACCTTGTCGCGCGCCGTCTCCACCGCAGCTATCAGGTCGTCTATCGTCACCGCAGCTTGCTTGGCCATCAACTCATCCTACCCAACCTGGCTCATTCCCACCAATTCAACTGCCCGGGGGGCACCAGTGGCCGCCAGATTCGGGTTAGTGCAGAAGCCCTCGTAGTCGATCGGCTCGGTGATGCTGGGGTGCAGGCCGCAGACCGGGCACTCCGGGTCGCGCCGGAGGCGGAACTCCCTGAACTCCATCGAGAGCGCATCGACGTGCAGCAGCCGCCCACTCAAGGAGTGCCCGATCCCCAGCACCAGCTTGATCACCTCGGTCGCCTGAACGGTCCCGATCAGACCGGGCAGCACCCCGAGGACCCCAGCCTCGGCGCAGGATGGCGCCTCCTCGGGCGGCGGCGGCTGGGGATAGCGGCACCGATAGCAGGGGGACTCCCAGGGGATCATGGTGGTCACCTGCCCTTCGAACCGGAAGATGCCTCCGTCAACCATGGGCTTGCCCAGGAAGATCGCCACATCGTTGGCCAGGTAGCGGGTCGGGAAGTTGTCGCAGCCGTTCACGATCACGTCGTACTGCGAGAAGATCTCGCCGGCGTTGCTGCCGTCCAAGTGGACGTTGTGCTCGATCACCTCGACCTCGGGATTGAGCGCCTTGAGCGCGATCCCTGCGGACTGGGTCTTGAGCATCCCGATGCGCTCTTCGGTGTGGAATATCTGGCGCTGCAGGTTGCTGCGCTCCACCCGGTCGAAGTCGACCAGCCCCAGGGTCCCAATCCCGGCCGCCGCCAGATAGTAGGCGACCGGCGCCCCGAGGCCGCCCGCCCCGATCAGGAGAACCTTGGCATCCAGCAGTTTGGCCTGTCCCTCCTCCCCCACCTCGTCGAGGAGGAAGTGCCGGCTGTAGCGCTCGCGCTGCTCGGTGGTGAGCGGTTTGGGGGTCCGAAATGGCATGCCCTGGTCCTTCCAGGCGGAGAAGCCCCCCTTGAGCGAGCGCACGTCCCTGTAGCCCATCGCCTTCAGCGTGCTGGCGGCCAGCAGAGACCGTACCCCGCCCGCACAGTAGACCGTGATGGGGCGGCTCCGATCCGACAGCAGGGTCTCAACCCGGAGCTCCAGGTACCCACGAGGGATGTGGAGAGCAGCCGGGATCAGGCCCTGAGCCACCTCCTCAGGCTCCCGGACATCCAGGACCGCATGGTTGGAGTCCGCAGCCAGCAGGCTCTGGAGCTCCGCGCAATCCACCTCTGGAATTTCGGAACGGGCTTGGTCCAGAAGGTCTTTAGAGCTGAACGGCATGGGACTGATCTCCACCTTGGGCCTCTGCGGCCGGCTCGGCCCTGGCAAATCCGACCTGGGAAATAAGAATACCGCTCAGGAAGCGCCCGGGGACCAGCTCAGGCCGGCATCCTCCGCATCGGCCCGGCCATCACATGGATGTGCAGGTGAGGCACCGTCTGCCCTCCGCCCGGGCCCACGCTGACGTAGAAGCGGTAACCCTGAGGGTGGCCAAGGTCTATCGCGACCTTGTGGGCGGCCTGGGTGAGGCGCAACCAGAGGGACGCATCCTCAGGTCGGAGGTCCCGCAGGTCCGCGATGTGGCGCTCCGGCATTACCAGCGCGTGGGTGTCCGCCACGGGATGGATGTCCATGATCGCCAACAGCCCGTCCTCACGGTGGATGACCTGCGCCGGCAGGTCGCCGGAGACGATTCGACAGAAGATGCACTCCTCGCTCACCAGCACATCTTAGGCCCGAGTCTCTTTGCCCCCCAGCCCGACGGCCCCGCCTCCTTACACTCGTATCGCACCCATCCGCTCCTTGGGACTCCCCCCGGTCCCCATCCGCCCATGAGGCCCCCTCCCCCATGAACGATCTGTCCCATTCCTATTCGACCGTGCTCCGGCTTCGGGGCGTGCGCCAGCTGGTGGTCAGCACCACGCTCGGCCGCACCGCCAACCAGATGACCTCACTGGTCCTGATCCTGCTGGCGCTTCGTCTGTACCACTCCCCGGTGCTGGCGGGATCGGTGGTTCTGGTGCAGCTGATCGCGGTGCCCGTCGGCCCCTTCGCGGGCGCGCTGGTGGACCGTCTGGGCAGCTCCATGATGATCGCGATCGACTTCGTCGTGGCCGGCCTGGTGATGGCCTGCATCGCCGCGCTCTACCTCGCCCAACTGCTTCCGGTCGGCGTCTTCCTCGTCCTGATCCTGGTCGGGACCGTGACCTGGCCGTTCAGTGGAGCCGGGGTCAAGGCCCTGCTGCCACGCCTGGTCCCGGCCTCGCTGTGGGACCGCGCCAACGCGCTCGACAGCGTCACCTCCGTCATCGCCATGATCGCCGGTCCTGTCGCAGCCGGCACCATCTTCGGGCTGGCGGGGCCGCTGGCGGCGCTGGTGGTGGTCGCCTGCCTCTACATGCTGTCGGCGGCGCTGGTCCTGGGCATAGCCGGCCAACCGGCCCGGACCAGCTCGCCGATCCTGGCCCAGGCGCTGGGCGGTCTGCGCTACTTCTTCGCCAACCGCCAGCTTCGGGGGCTGGCCATCGCGATGGTGCCATCGAACGCCAGCTACGGGGTCCTCATGGTGGCGGTCCCGGTGCTGGTGCTCCGATCGTTGCATTCCGGCTCCCAGCTGGTGGGCTGGATCTGGGCGGTGCTGGGCGCCTGCAGCCTCGGCTCAGCCCTCCTCTTCGGCAAGTTGGGGACCAAGGGGAGGGAGCGGCGGCTGCTGGCGATCTCGTTCGGCGCCCCGGTACCTCTGCTCCTGGCCGCAGCCGCCCTTCCCAGCATCGCCATGACCTTCGTCCTGGCGGCCGGGCTGGGTCTCTGCCTCGGTCCCGGCGATGTCGCCCTCTACTCGTTCCGCCAGCGGGCGGTCGACCCGGCCTGGTACGGTCGCGCCATCGCAGTTTCGATGACGCTCAACTCCTCAGGCGGCGCGCTGGGCGGTGGACTCGGCGGCGTGCTGGCCCAGGCGTCCCCCCAGGCCGCGATCGCCATCGCGGCCCTGATCTCGCTCATTGGAGCGGGGCTCGCCCTTCTCATCCCCCACGCCCGGGCCAGCGGGAGCGCCCCCCCACCCGCG
>JAJYWM010000443.1 GCA_021791455.1 bacterium
CAGCCTCGTCGGCCCATGCTGGTTCGACGCCGTGGCGCGAGCGCACATACTCGGCACGCTTGCTCCAATCCAGCCGAGGCACACCTACATACTACTACGTTGCACCACAGAAGGTTGGACGACCTGCCCGGGTCCGCTGTGGGGACCCGCCCCGGGGTGCCGGCCGGCTCCCGAACTCTATCCCATCAGCGCCATCAAGAACGATGGGGGCGGTGGCGGGTCTGGAACCGATCGCTTGCCTGGGGCACCTCAACCAAGGCCGGTCTGGCCGACTGGCTCAGCGCTCAGTCGCTGGGGCCGGCCTCATGGGATTTGGTTCCGTCGGGGTAAACCACCACCATCCTAGTCAAGAAGGGCCCTTTCTGGACCATGAGCCGGGGACCGACCGGGTGCGGCAGCCCCGCCGGAAGCATGGGCGCGGCATCGACCGCGGCCGTGGTCGGCGCCGTTGCTGATCCTGATTCGCCAGCTGGATCGGTCGCTATCTCGGTTCCCATACCCCAAATGTACCTCTGCCTGCAGCCTACGCCAACCAGTTGGTGATGACCAGGGTGGTGGCGCCGACCAGGATGGCAGTAACCAGCGCCACTTCTCCCCGAGCCAGCAGCTGCGCCTGCCAGCGCAGGGCGTTCCGATTGAACGAGACCGCGTCCTGGAGCGTGCCCAGGACGTACCGATATGCCTCCAGTTCGGAGAGGGGGCGGATCCCGTCATAGAGGACATCGAGCGGCTGTCCGGTGTCGAAGCGGTTGTTCCCCCAGGTCAGGAGGGGCCACCCCCAGCTGGCACCGGTCGCGCTGGAACTCGGGCCAGCGGAAGTCCGTGACGTCGCGGCCCTTGGATGCTCGCCTGGAAGCAGAGCGCGAAACAGGAGGACTGCGCTAAGGCCAAGTCCGCCCAATGGAATGAACCACCATCTGAGGCTGGAATCGGCTAGCCGGTAAGCGCCGTGCGCAGTCAGGAGCGCCACCGACAGTGCGAGCATCGCGAGGGTCCTGTTGACCAGGACGTCCGCCTCCCCTAACTGGGCCATGATTTGACCTTGGGCCAAGGGGAGCAGGATGGCGACCTTCTGTGCTCCTGGGTCAGAGCTCGGCGGTATTCGACCGGGCGGGACCTGTTGAATGATCTCTCCCTTGTTGGCTGGGCGCTCGAGGACCGGGTATGGGACCTCGCCAGAGATGTCCGTTCTGAGCGGCATCTGCGGACCGTTCCCGCCCCTGGACAGGGGGCCAATTGCTGGGCCCACAGGGTCCGCTATGGCCCTTGGTGCCTTCATGCCGGTGTGTGTGGCCCCGGCACTCCAACTTCCCTTGGCTCCTTGCCCTGGCCCGGGATCCCTTGGCGGTTCCTGTCGTGGTCGATCGCCAGAGCTGCGGACGCCAGGTCTCGGTCTGGGCCGGTTGGGCTTGCCTGCGGATTGAGCAGCCGTCGCCCTGAGGGTCACCCCAGCAGGAGTTGGCGGTACAGATACCGCCTACGAGCAACCGATCCCTGCGCGGGCTTGCCTACGAGGGCGGATATCGGTCCATGTCCGGGCTGAAGGTCGCTGACGCTCCCACGAACTGGGCAGCGAGATCGGATGCAACCCGCTCGATGACTGGCCACGCCTCCAGCTCTCGGAGCCACTCCCCAGGCAGGGCCGCGAGACCCAGGGTGGCTCCCAGCAAGTTCCCCACCATCGATCCAGTGCTGTCACTGTCACCGCTATGGTTGACCGCCAGTAGCACGCCCTGGCGGAAGTCCGGAGCCACGATCACGCAGTACAGGGTGATCGCCAGCGCCTCCTCGGCGATCCAACCTCCTCCCAGGGTCTCGACCAGCTCGGGAGATGGACCTCGTCCGCTGGCGGCAAGAGCCAGCGCCTGTTGGACCGCTTTGACGGTCTCTTCATGGCCTGGGCGCCCGCGCAAGGTTTCCAGCGATCGGTCTATCGCTATGGCCGGCGGCTCTCCCTGGGTGACTCCCGCCACTACTGCGGCGAACATTCCCGCGGCGAGGTATCCGGATGGATGGCCACGGGTCAGCGCCGCGGCGGCGCAGCCGAGATCGAATGGATCGTCGGCGACCAGCCCGATCGGAGCCACCCGCATCACTCCACCGCAACCCTTGCTGTTGTTGGGTGGGGCCTCGATGGAGCCTGGTGTGCCGGAGCGGAGAGCGGCGAGACACGTTGTGCCAGGTGCGCGCTGGGCGCGCAAAGCCGACTCATCCACGAGCCAACCCCTGTGGATTGATGAGTCGTCGGCTTTCGGGCGCGCCCGAGTTTCCTGGGTTTCCAGCCAGCGCCGGTAGGCACCCCAGAGTACCAGCGGAACATCCTGAAGGCCGCTCTCGCGCCTTCGATTGTCGGCACGAATGAGCCCCTCGGCCGTGAAGAGCGTCATCTGAGTGTCATCGGTGAAGGCACCGGGGCCCCAATGTCCGGGGACGTATCCCGTCACGCCGGCGGGGCCGTGGGCCTTCCTGATGTCGCGGAGGTTCGAGAACTCAATCGGCGCCCCCAGGGCGTCGCCGATGGCACCGCCAAGCAGGTACCCCAGGATTCGACTGACCCGATCGGGAGAGCGAGAGGAAGTGGTGCGCAGAGGCGCCTGGGCCCAGTTGTCGGTTAGGTCCACCGGCAGTGTGCCCCCACCCGTCGGACTGTCACCGGCCAGCGCCGGACCAGGCAGGTCCAGGAGAGAGTCGGCCAGGGACCGCAACTCCTGGGGGTATCCGAGGTCATCGAGCCACGGGGCCGGGAAGGATCTGTCCCCCCGGTAGTCCACGTCTCCATCAGAACCAAGCCGGTCGGCCGGCCGGCGCAGGAATCGCCTTGGGGGACAGTAGGGATTGATTGTCGAGTGGAGCAGGTGGGTCGTGCGCCATTGGCCGCTCCTTCCTCATTTTTGCCCGACGCGTGATCTGCAACCGTCGAGACTGTACGTCGCGAGAGCCAGCCGCGTCGCCGCTCGCCTTGTGGCCAGCTTGGCACCAGTGACCAAACCATCGCGCGGTGATGGCATTGAGACGGAGTCGGCCGGCGGTTGCCCTCGCAACGGATCCCCTACGATTCGCAGCATGGCTGAAAGCTCCCTCGATGCGGCTTTGGATTCGCTGATCAAAGCGATCTCGGGCCGTGATCTCGACAAGACCCTTGCCGGCCTGTCGTTCCTGCACGGTCCTACGGTGTTGGGCTCGGAGGAGGGCGAGTCCGCTCACGGACGGGAAGCCGTCAAAGCATTCTTCACCCGGATCTACGACCGGCCGCAGGGCTTTCGTTTCGAATTCCCGCAACGGCGGTGGATCGACCACGGGGATGTGGCGTGGTTGGTTGCCGACGGCACGGTGATCGAGCCGGCGGA
>JAJYWM010000274.1 GCA_021791455.1 bacterium
GGGGCTCGTGAACCACGTGGTGGATCCCGAGGAGGTCGCGGAGCGGACCGGGATGCTGGTCCATGAATTGGCCGGCGGAGCACCATCCGCCCAGCGGGAGATCCGGCGGTTGGTCCGGGAGGTCCCGGCCCTGGATGAGGAAGCGGCATACCAGGCGATGGTGGAGCTCTCCCGGCGGCTCTTCTCCAGCCCCGAGGGCGCCGAGGGGATGGCCGCCTTCAGAGAGCGCCGGCGGCCCGACTGGAGGCGCTGAGCGGGGCCGGGCCCTCAGACCTGGATCGGTGAGTAAGGGACGCGAACGCCTGGCGGGAGGGTGTTTGAGGCGTCGGAGGACGCCGTGGGTGGGAGGCGAGGTACCTGTCCTGCCGTGGCAGGGCGGGTTGGAGGGCGCAAGGTATGAGAACCTGGGTGCGGGCGGCCACAAAAGCTGCCCAGCGGGGGCCGTGAGCGCTGGCCAGGGCGTGCCGCAGCTCGGGAGGCTAGCAAGGGCGGGCGGGACAGGCGAGTGGGTTGAGTCTCAGGTGACCGAGAGCAGGCGCGGCCGCCCATAGGTGGCGGTGAAGGTGTCGGCCCACCACCAGCCCCGCGGCAGGCGCAGCTGCAGTTGCCGGGAGTTGTGGACCACTCGGGCTGGCACCGCAATCAGCCAGCGCCGTAGGGTGGGACTGGTTCGGCACAGGGGATCCCGCTCAGCGTCGAAGTCCGGGGGCACCTCGGTTTGGGGAGCCACGGTGAGCACGGTGGCCGATAGCATCGCCATCAGGTTGGTGGCGATCACAGTCGCCACCAACCAGCCGAACTTGGCCCGCATGGTCCCCAACGGCAGATGGATCAGACCGTTGCTCTTGGCGTCCCGGACCCGTTACTCGACGTGCGCCCGCTGCCTCTGCCAGAGCTCCTCTGTAACCGCCGGGCCCAGTCGGTCCGTGATGCGGCCTCCAATGTCTCGCTCTTGGCGGCGCAGCTTCTGGGGTGGGCGGAGATCCTCATCCGGCGTCGACCCCAGAGCCGGATTCTACTCATCGGAATGTCGTGGGCACCGCTGATGGAGGCTGTAGCAGGGGGAAACGGCAGAGCTTCTGTAGTCCGGCGGAAAAGTGGATCTGGAGGAGACTGACGGGGCGGTGCGGAACGGGCATGGCGATGGAGAACATCTCGATGGTGATCTTCTCTGGGGCGCCGGACCGCCCCAGCACCCTACAGCAGGGACAGCCCTGCCTGGACCGGTCGCGGAGGGAGGCGGAGTCACAGGTCGTGACCAGGGCCGCGCCCCGCTTCTGCCTCGCAGCGAGGATTGGGACCTCGGGGATCTCCATGTTGCCCGTCCCTGACTGCCGCGTCGATCTCGTGGCAGACTCGGCGCTACGGCTGGCAATGGCTTGGCTAGCCGTTGGATCGCAAGGAACGGATTAGCCCTTAGACAGTCGGTCATCGGGCCTAGAGTGAGCGCCCAAGGTGGTCACAGCCGCCTCGCGACGCGCGTCGAACGCCTGTGCTATGAGCTCCCGCTTGGAGTCGATTTGGAGCTTGGCGTAGGCGGATTCGAGGTGGGTCTCCACGGTCCGCCGGCCGATGAAGAGGCGCTCCCCAATCTGCCGAGCTGTCAGCCCGTCGATAGTCATATCCACCACCTGGCGCTCTCGAGAACTGAGTAAGGCGTCCCCGAGGCGTGCCGGTGGTGGCTCCTGACCACGACGGTCGGCCATCTGCGGAGACTGCGGCACGCCGCCTTGGGAAGTCAGCCGGAGGAGTGCGATCACGAGCAGGTAACTGCCCATCTCAACCAGGGCCAGTTGCGGCGACATTCCCCCGGAGAGAACTCGAACCGCTCTGGAGGCTTCCACCCCCACCAGGACGGTCAGCATCACCCGAAGGCTCCGGCGCGCCGCCAGCACCACGGGGATCATCATGACGGATCCGAGGGTCAGGGAACCGGGCGCTGCAAATTCGATCGAAAGCAATGTGAGGACCAATAGCAGGCACACGCTTGCCACCGCAATCGGCCCAGCCAGCCACGTGGTTCCCAGTGCTACCGTCCGACGCAGCGCCGCCATACCCCGCACTCCTCTGTTGGGGCACGCTATGAGGTCGCCAACCTCACTGTCAAGCGGTACATGCGTACGCTATTAGCCACGACTGGGCTGGGGGACAGACGGAGTCGTGCCGGATTGGTGGTCGCCGCCAGGCGGCGAATCCGTAACAACTACGGATGTCGGACCGCGCCGTGGCGCCGCACACTCGACCGGTGCCAGATGGCACCAAAGCCGACCACCGACTGGAGGATTACTGTGGCGAAAGCGAAATCGCGGCGGATATGGGGCGGTGGAGCCCTGGCGGACCGGATCAGCGGTGTGGGTGCTTTTGGAGCGCTGCGTCTCTTGCTACCCGCCGCCATCCTCGCTGCCAGTGGGCTCGGTATCGGGACCAGCAGCGCCCTCGCGTACGGCAGTGCCGACAATCCGTTGGCTCAGATCACCGTGTCTGCCAACTGTGACAATCCGGCGTTTCCGCTCTGTGCGTCACCGCCGAATGGCGTCGGCACGGGGGGAATTTGGTATTGGATCGAAGTCGACGGCAACTTTACCGGCGACATGACTGGCGCTGCGTGCGGGCACACTACCGGCGGGATCGGCGGACCCGGTGGCGCGGGAGCCGGGTCCATTGCTGGCCCAGTGGTATGGAGCTACACCAGTCTCGCTGCCATTCAGGCCGCAAACGGGGCGATAACTCTCATCCCGGGTGCCACCGATCCCAATGACCACTACTACCTGGTGACCTTGACGATTGGGGAGCAGTGGGCATTCCCGACCACACCAGGTCACTATTCGTTCCAGCCGGTCGCCGGCGTAACGGTGCAGATCAACATCGCAACTTAGCTCCGACCTTTCCGGGGTCGGCCTCGGAGGCTGGACCGGGCAGGGCACACAAGGCGTGCCCTGCCCGGTCCGTGGCAAATGTTGGCCAATCAAGATTGATAAGCGGACACCCTAACGGGCCCTGACGCGTAATCGATCGCGAGCAGTGGTGCTGCCGACACCAGTTGAGAAACCCCCGCGCTGTAGAATCCGCTGTCTGCTCGCAGGCGTACCTGCCCATGCCGGGCGGGCAGGGTTCGCAGTACCAGCCTGGCCGCCAGCGGCTTGTCCGACGGGTGTCCTGGCCGGAGGTCGGCTGCCAGGACCCGGCCGGCGCTCTGCCCAAGTGCAGAACAAAGAGCAGAAGCTGAGCTTGCCCTGCTAGTTGTTGGTGGCGTCGTCCTTCTGCCCGCCATGGACCTCGGTATTGGTGGAGTCCAGATCCAGAGTCACCGGGTCTGCCCTGGCA
>JAJYWM010000116.1 GCA_021791455.1 bacterium
TTCATCACGGTCCTGCGGCGCCCGCAGGAACTTGCGGAAGACCTTCCCTACCCACCGCTTCGGCGGCAGCTGGGCTGGCGCCCAGCTTGCGTCGCGGGGACGCCGGGTGCCGAGATCGTTCCCGAGCTTGCCCCGGGGGCGGCGGACTTCGTCGTGGTGAAGCGGGCCAGGGGGGCCTTCCACAACACGGAGCTCGACGGCCTGCTGAGACAACTCGGGGTTACCCACATCCTTCTAGGTGGAGTTGCGACCAACTTGGGAGTTGAGAGCACTGCGAGATCGGCGTTCGATCTCGGGTATCGAGTCACCTTTCTGCACGAATGCTGCGCTGGTTTCGATGTGACGGACCACAAGTGGGCTTTTCGGCGGATTTTCCCCATGATCGGCGAAGTTCTAAGTTGGCGCGACGCACTTGGGCAGTCTGAGGTGCCCGATCGGAGTTAATGGTGATCCCGTGCGTGGCCAGCACACGTCCCGAGGCTAGACGGTATTTCTGGCCCAATCGATCTAGGAGCGAGCGCCAGTGAATGAGGTATGGATCAGAGAGGTCGGTCCCCGAGATGGCCTGCAGAACGAATCCACCTTGGTTGACACTAAGGCGAAGGTGGAGTTGATCGAGGCGCTCAGCAGTACCGGGCTTCGAAACATCCAGGCCACCTCCTTCGTCAGCCCGCGGGCTGTGCCACAGATGGCAGACGCCGATCAGGTTATGGCCCAACTCCGGCGCTCCCCGGAGTGTAGCTACTCGGCCTTGGTCCCCAACGTGCGGGGAGTCGAGCGGGCTATCGCAGCTGGGATGGATGCCGTCGAGCTGGTGGTTTCCGTTTCGGAGGCCCACAGCATGGCCAACACGCACATGTCGACCGACGACGCTTTCGCTCAGGCGGCGCGGGGCGCCGAACTGTGCCGGTCAGCAGGTATCGGAGTGGAGGTTGGTCTGGCGACGGCGTTGGGCTGCCCGTTCGAGGGGCTGCCCAGCATGGACCGGCTCAAGTGGTCGGTTACTCAGGCCGTGGAGCGTTGCCAGGTCGATACCGTGGCTCTAGCCGACACTGTGGGCATGGCTGACCCCGGCTTCACAACGCGCGCGTTCGAGATGCTGGCCACCGCCTTCCCCGAGGTGACATTCCCCTTTCATCCCCACAACACGCGAAACATGGCCCTGGCTAACGTCTACGCCGCTCTTCAAGTTGGCGTACGACGTTTCGACTCCTCCGTAGCCGGGCTGGGCGGCTGCCCGTTCGCACCCGGTGCCAGCGGCAATGTGGCGACCGAGGACTTGGTCAATATGCTGCATGCCTTGGGCTACCGGACTGGGGTCGACCTGCCGGCGGTGATCGAAGTCGCCAAGTTTGCCCGCGGACTTGTGGGGCATGATGATTCCGGCGTCCTTCGCGCGGGGCCGACCCCGGTCCCCGCCCAATAGTCGTTCAGATGGGCCGGCTGGCCGCCACGGTCTGCTCATGCTGGTCTGCAGGGGACAGCGCAGCCGGCCGGCGGTCCCGGCCCGACACGGCGCGCTCGACAGGTGCGGGCTGCGCGACCGCGCTTGCAGGGGCCTGAGGTGGCGGGACTCTATGGCTACGAACCACTCGACGGCGTCAGGGTCGTCGACCTGTCGCACGCGCTCGCTGGGCCCTACTGCACCATGATCCTGGGGGACCTGGGGGCCGACGTGATCAAGGTCGAGAGCCCGGGGCGCGGTGATGAGTCAAGAACCTGGGGCCCCCCGTTCGTTGGTGGCGAGTCCGCTTACTTTTTGTCCGTGAATCGCAACAAGCGCAGCGTGGTGGTCAACCTGAAGCGCCCCGCTGGCGTCGAGGCGTTCTTGGGCCTGTGCCGCGAGGCGGACATTGTCATCGAGAACTTCGCCCCGGGGACCGCGGACCGGCTTGGGGTCGGATATGAGGTGATTCGCGGCGTGAATGCGGCCGTCATCTACGCTTCCATCTCAGGCTATGGGGCTGGTGCCAAGTTTGGCGGCGGCTACGACCTCATCGCACAGGGGACGTCGGGAGTCATGAGCGTCACCGGGGACCCACACGGACCGCCAACCAAAGTGGGCGTTTCGATCGCCGACGTGACCGCTGGCATGTTCACCGCGCATGCGGTGCTGGCTGCACTTTTCGGACGAGCGAGTGGGGGCCGCGGCTGCCACATAGAGGTCACGCTCAACGACGCTTTGTTGGCCCTGCACACCTACCAGGCGGGCAGGATGTTCGCCAGCCAGGAGGTTCCCACTCGTGAGGGCAACCACCATCCCACCATCGCACCCTACGGTACGTTTGGAGCCAAGGATGGTCCTCTGAACATAGCGGTTGGATCCGACCAGCAGTTCCAACGGCTCTGCCGGGTCTTGGTGGTCGACACCATTGCTCAGGACCCGCGGTTTTCCACGAACCAGTTGCGGGTTGCCAACCGCGCGGAGTTGACCCTCGCTGTGGAGGCGACCCTTCGCGAGAAGACCGTCGCAGCCTGGGTGGATTTACTCTCGGAGGCGGGAATCCCCTGTGGGCCAATCTTGGACCTTAGGGACGCCTTCAGCGCCGAGTGGGCTGTTGCGCGGGGCACCGTGACCTCAGTGGAGCACGGCACCGCGGGGGAAGTGCGCCAGGTGCGTCCCCCGTGGCGCTTCGACAGCGTGAATGCGGCCGTGCGTATGCCACCCCCCGCCTTGGGACAGCACACGGAAGAGGTGCTTGGAGGCATCCTGGGCATGAGTCAAGACGAGCAAGCCGAGGCAGCTGGCACCTAGGCCAGCCAGCTGAACGAACCCGGTCCACGGGCTCGCTGAGCCATCTGGGCACCTCCTCGAGAGGTGGTGCCCATAGAGAGCAGGACTCACGTCCGCGCTCGGCCAGGGGCGCCCCCCAGGGCGGTGACCGGCTGGGGTGCGCGTGGCCCGCGTGCTGTCCCCTATGGAGCCGCCACAACTCCCCTGTGGCCCGGCCCAGGAGCCCTCTCTGGCCGCCTGCTTGGGCAGCGACGGCTATCATAATGTCCCCTGCCTGGCATTCCGCGGCGGAGGGGTGCCAGGACTGTCCACTACAGAAGATCTAGGGCCTCTGATGTCAAGTCGTCCACCGCAAAGCGAGGTGCGCCCTCAACGCGAGAGCTCGGCGATGCGCGTCCTAGAGCTTCTCATGCTCGTCTTGGACGCATCCGGCTCAGTCGGGGTGACGGAAGCGGCGGCGGCCACAGGGCTCCACAAGGCCACAGTCTCAAGGATCCTGGCGACCCTTGCAACGCGCGAGTACGTTACCAAAGATCCGATTAGCGGCCGCTACTTGGCCGGCCCAGCCATCGTGCG
>JAJYWM010000157.1 GCA_021791455.1 bacterium
GCTCTCCTCGGCCTCCTGGTGCCGGAGGCCGACCCGGTCCGCCGGGTGTCGATCATCCCGCGGGGAAGGGCGCTGGGCGTGACCGTCCAGGCGCCGGTGGACGACCGCCAGAACTACCCGGAGACCTATCTGCGGGCGCGCATCGTCGGGGCGCTGGGCGGGCGTGCCGCCGAGCAGCTGGTCTACGGAGTGGTGACCACCGGGGCGGAGAGCGACCTGCAGCAGGTCACCAACATCGCGAGGCAGATGGTGGTCCGCTGGGGGATGAGCCCCAAGGTCGGTCCCCTCAACCTGGCGGATGACCCCGAGCAGCAGACGATGATGATGGCTCAGCGCCCCTACAGCGAGGCCACCGCCCAGGTGATCGATTCGGAGGTGCGGCGGATCGTTGACGAATGTTTTGACGAGGCGGTGAGCCTGCTCGAGCAGAACCGGGACAAGCTCCGGGCCCTGAGCACCGCCCTGCTCCGGGAGGAGTCGCTGGAGGAGGCCGAGATCCTGCGGGTGACCGGCCTTCCGCCCAAGCCGGTGGCCCCTGAACCGGTGCCTCAGCCGGAGCAGGCGGCGGTGGCGACGGCACACGACGCTGTCGCCGAGGGAGGACTTCCCTCCCAACTCTGAATTCGTCAGCCGTCGTCCGCGAGCCGGCGATCGCTGAGTCTGGCCCGGGGTACGCCGGCCAGCATGGTGGCCGCGGCGGCTGCTCCCACAGCCGCCGCATAGGCGTAGGCCAGCTGCGGGGCGACCCCGTAAAGCAGCCCCATCAGCAGGTTCCCGAGGAACACCCCCCAGCTGCGGGAGGCGGCCAGGGCGCCAAAGCCACGGCCGGCAGCCGACCCCGGGCGCAGAACCGACATCAGACTGGGCTCGAGGGTCTCGACGACCCCGAGCCCACAGCCCAGCACGGCGACCCCCGGAAGAAGCGCCGCCAGGCCGAGGTGGAGGCCGTACCCCGCCGCGAGCAGCACCGCTCCCAGCGCCCCTCCCCCATACCCCAGCCACGCCAGTTCACTAAAGCCTCTGGCCAGGGTGCTTCCGAGAAAGCGGGGCAGGAGGTACCCGGTGGCGGCGGAGACAGCCTGGAAGAGGAGGAAGGCCCCGACGCCCGCCACTGGGCCTCCACCACCCTGGGCGACGGTGAGGATGGGAAAGCCCACGGCGTAGAAGGTGAAGCCATAGAGGGCGGCGGCCAGGAGCAGGGCCCCGGCTCCAGGAAGTGGGGTTCGCTTCGGGCCGGCAACTAGAGACCGGGAGGGGCTGGGCCCCCGCACCCCTGTGCGCGCCTGGGAGAGGGCGACAGTGGACGCCAGCAGTGGAGCGGCCGTGGCCAGGAAGATCCATCGATAGGGGAGGTGAGCGGAGACGGCGGCCAGCACCCACACGGCGGCCAGAGCACCGCCCCCGACATCGAGGGCATGGAGGAACCCGAAGGCGGCATTGCGGGCGGAGGGATCGGGAACCGCCTCGGTCAGCATCACCCGCCGAGATGGGCTTCGCAGGTTGCGGAACCACCAACCCCCGGTGAGCAGTCCGATGGCGACGGAGGGGCTGGTGGACAGGGCACTCAGGGAGAGCAGGGGGATCAAGGAGTTGCCCAGGATGGCGACGCGGCGGTGGCCCCAGCGATCTCCTAGCCTTCCCCCCAGCAGCGAGAAGAATGTGCCTCCCCCATAGCTGAGCGCACTGGCCACTCCGAACAGCGCGACGGGCTGGTGGAGGTCCAGCACCAGATACAGGGGGAAGCCGGCCAGTACTGCCTGGTAGCCGAGGTCGGCGAGGAAGGCCGAAAGTGAGATGGCCCACACGTCCCCCGTGCGCCAGTGGGGCGGCACCGGTTCGGGCCTGCCTTGCGAGGTCACCTAGCAGTCAAACCCCTTCGCGCTCCACGTGCGCCGTGGTGGCTGCCGACTTCGGCACTGATGAGGAGGATGTGCCGCCGTGACCGGGGGAGGTCAGCTCCCGCACCTCGGCCCACAGCTCCTGATAGGCGAGCGCCGCCGGGGTGCTCGCAGCGAACGTGTGCACCGGTGCCCGCCTGGGACCCATCTGTTCCACCGCGGAGGAGATGGGTATGGCGGCGTGGGCGAGGGACGGGAGTCCGGCCCGGAGCTCCTCGGCCACCTCCCGATGCAAGCGGCGGCGGCGGTCGACCAGGGAGAGAAACGGGAGCATGGCCGGGCGCGGCGCCTTGAGCTCCTTGACCAGCCCGGTCACCTGGTTGAGGGTTCTAAAGGAGAGGGTCGCCGGGATGACGGGGATCAGCACCAGCCGGGCGGCGCGCAGCGCCGCTTGGGAAACCAGGGATGCGCTCGGCGGGCAGTCGAGGAGCACCAGGTCGTACCGCCTCGCCAGCGGCCGAAGCTGGTCGCCGAGGCGGCGGGTGGAATGGGATGTCCGGTCCAGGACCAGGTCCATGGCCCGGTAGGAGCGATCGGCAGGCAGAAGATCAAGGTTGTCGAACTCGGTACCTCGAATGCGTTGCTCCAGCTGGCCGGGCTTGTTGATCAGGGACCGGGCTCCGCCCTTCACCTTGGGGCGGCCGCGCAGCAGATACGTCGCCCCAGCTTGGGGATCGAGGTCCCACAGAATGGTCCGGTACCCATCACCAGCCGCCAGGAAGGCGAGGTTGACGGCGGCCGAGGTCTTGCCCACGCCGCCCTTGAGGTTGTACACGGCAACGGTCAGCATCGAGATCCTCTCCGCCCGGTGGCAGCCCGCGCCCACCGCCTCAACCTGGGCTGGGTGAACGCCGCAAGCCTGGGGATGATGGCTTGCCGGGCCAGCTCGCGGCGCTCCCGCAACTGGTGATCCAGGCGGCCCAGGGCGAGGACCGCCTCAGGCCCCGAGGTAGCTGCCAAAGGGGCCAGTTGCATCAGCTCGGTCTCCTGCACCTGCGTGTCCTGGAATTCGCCTAGGCAGTCTTGAAGGGAGCGCAGCACGGTCAGAAGTTCACGGTACTCCACCCCGTCCAAGGCGGGAGCGAAGAACTCGAGCAGGTAGCGAAGCTCCTTGCAGCGTTTGCGCAGGCTGTGGAATACCTCGGGGGGCGAGGTCGGACCTAGCGCCAGGGCGATGCGGAGGGCCCGACGGTACGCCTTTCCCGCTCGTTCATGGGCCAGCGCCTCGACCGGGCGGTCACCCGGGACGGTGGCAGCGCTGCCCCGGGTGACGGCGGCCCAGCGGCGGAGCGCGGACCTCCATCGGGGGCTCCTGATCTGAGCTGCCAGCCGGGACCACTCCTCGGCACGGCGCTCCGCGAGGTGCCGCAGCAGCGGCTCGGCCGCCGCGTCCCCGCTTGAGGAGAGCGC